>NZ_BAABRP010000016.1 GCF_039545055.1 Deinococcus carri | reverse complement strand
TGCTCGACCTGCTGGAAGTGCGGCTGCTGGTGCGGCCGGACGGGGCGCTCGAACTGCTGGGGCTGCGGCCACTGGAGGCCGCGCAGCAGGCGGTTTAGGGTGCCCGGAAAACCGTGCTGCTGTCATTGGCAACCAGGATGCGGGGCCGGGCAGGCGTGCGGGCGTCGGTCATGTGGGCAGGGTAGCGCGGCCTGGCACTCCGGCACCCTCACCGCGGCGGCTGTGGCACTAGACTCTGACCTATGGAAGCGGCGCAGGACACGCGGGCACCGTGGCGGGTGGCGCTGGGGAACATCATCTTCAACGCCGATACGCCTGCCGGGCGGGTCTTCGACCTGGGCCTGATCGTCGCCATCTTCGTTAGTGTGCTGACGGTGATGCTTGACAGCGTCGCCGGCGTGCGGCTGCGGTACGGCCCGCTGCTGAACGACCTCGAACTGGTCCTCACGGCGCTGTTCACGGTGGAATACCTTCTGCGGCTGATCTCGGCACGCCAGGCCAGCCACTACGCCCGCAGTTTCTTCGGCGTGGTCGATCTGCTCTCGATCCTGCCGGGCTACCTGGCGCTGCTGCTGCCCGCCGCCCAGTTCCTGCTGATCGTGCGGGTGCTGCGCCTGCTGCGGATTTTCCGCATCTTCAAGCTGGTGCGCTTTCTCAGCGAGGCGAACATTCTCCAGCAGGCGATCCAGGCCAGCCTCGCCAAGATTACGGTCTTCGTGGCGACCGTCCTGACCCTGGTGACGATCATCGGTGCCCTGATGTACGTGATCGAGGGGCCGCAAAACGGCTTTACCAGCATTCCCACCAGCATCTACTGGGCCATCGTGACCCTGACGACCGTGGGCTACGGCGACATCGCCCCCAAGACGGGCCTGGGCAAGGGGCTGGCCTCACTTGCCATGATTCTCGGTTACGGCATCATCGCCGTGCCCACCGGCATCGTGACCGTGGGCATCGCCAACGCCCAGCGCGCCCAGGCACAGGCACAGAACATCCCCACCACCGACCTGTTCCCCAGCCGAACCTGTCCCCGCTGCGGCCTGCGCGGCCACACACCCGACGCCCGGTACTGCTCCCGCTGCGGGGAGCGGCTGCCGGAGCTGGCGGCCCCTGTTCGCCCGTGAGGGCGGCTGCCGGGCAGGAGGACAGGGCAGACATTTGCCATGCCGGGGCGGGCCGCCGTCGGTTACAGTAGGTGTACCCCATGACGCGACTGCCTTTTTTCCTTCTGCCGCGTCCGTCGGCACGCGGACCTCTGGAGTAGCCATGACCCGTCCCCTGCGCCTGCTCCTGATCGACGACAGCCTGATGGACCGCCACCTCGCGGAGGAAGTGTTTGCCGAGTACACCCACCTGTGTAGCGTCACCACCTGCGCCAGCGGCCAGGAGGCGCTCCAGGCCATGCTGAAGCCGGATGGTCCGCTGCCGGACGTGGTCCTGCTCGACATCAACATGCCGGGCATGTCGGGCTTCGAGGTGCTGACGGCCATGAAAAACCACCCCCAGCTCGCCCGTATTCCGGTGGTGATGCTGACCACCTCCAACCACGATCAGGACATCACCCAGGCCTACACGCTGAATGCCAGCTCGTACCTGATCAAGTCCGTGAACTTTCAGGACTTCGTGGCGCAGGTCGAGGGCTTTCTGGAGTTCTGGACGCGGGCGCGGTTGACCACCTGGCCCGAGACCCTCTCCTCCTGAAGCGCGGCTCCAAGCACTGGCCTAGGGCGGCGCTCCGTTACGTTGCTGCCTAAAATATGCAGCAACTCCACTTCGCGCCGCCCTCATCATGGTTTCTCCCTCCGTTCGGCTCAGAGAGGTTCGGCAATCTTTCTGAGCACCGCCCTAACCACTCCCCTCCTGCGCGTCCACGTTGCCGGTGAGCTTGCTCTCGGTGGCGAGGGCGGCGTGCTGCACCTCCTCCTCCCTGATCTCTCGCTGCTCGGTGTCGTGCTCGAAGAGTTCGCGGCGGGCGCGCAGTTTGGCCTC
This sequence comes from Deinococcus carri, assembly GCF_039545055.1. Taxonomy (NCBI): domain Bacteria; kingdom Thermotogati; phylum Deinococcota; class Deinococci; order Deinococcales; family Deinococcaceae; genus Deinococcus; species Deinococcus carri. The sequence goes on along the minus strand of NZ_BAABRP010000016.1, from coordinate 68,399 downwards.
GGGCTGCTGGAGGTCGCCGCCCTGCCCGCGGTGGACCCGCTGGAAGAAGACCAGCGCCCCCCCCGCCAGCGCGAAGGCCCCCGCGAAATACAGCGTCTCCAGCGGCTTTTCCCAGCGGATGAAGTGTTCCAGAAAGGTCACGCCCAGAATCACGACGACCACCGACACCACTTTCTGCTCCAGGTCCGAGAGGCTCTCCACGCCCAGCGCGCTCGTCAGGTTGAGCGGCTTGATGAACAGCGAGTACAGGCCCACGCCGATGATGTAGAACACCACCGCCTTGAGCATGGTGCTGACCACCTCCAGAAACTGGACCGACAGCGAGCCGGTCTGGGTGTCGCCCCCCGCAACGAGCAGATCGCGCCAGGTCTGGTAGATGGTTTGCAGCGCCAGGATGGTGCCCTGAAGAAACAGGCTGAAGGACACCAGCAGCACGGCGACGACCGCAATCAGCACCACGAACCGGGTGCGCCCGATGGCCTCGCTGAACCACTCCCGCCTGGATTGCTCGCCCGAAGAGTGCCGACTCACGCCCCCATCTTGCCTGTCCGGACGGTACGCTGCCCCTCACATGAAGCTTACGCCGCATTCCCGTGAGTGGTACGCCCGGTTGGCCCGCGAGCTGGGCGGCTACCGGCATCCCTGGACCCGCGTGCTGGATGGCCCCGACCCCGAACTCACCTTCGATGCGCTGCTCGCCGAGCGGCTGGGGCCAGGGGTGCGGGTGCTGGAGGCCGGCTGCGGCCACGGCCCGGACGCGGCGCGGTTTGGCGCACAGACCGCGCGCTGGGTCGCCTACGACCGCCAGCCCGAACTGCTGGCACTGGCCCGCGACAACGCGCCCCATGCCGAATTCTGCCTGTGGGACGGGCGCGGCGCGGTGCCGGATGCCCTGCGGGGACCCTTCGACCTGATCGTGTCGCGGCGTGGGCCGACCGGGGTGATCGGGCACCTGCCCGCTGTCGCCGCGCCGGGCGGCCGGTTCCTGTACGTGGGGCCGACGCTGGAGGTGCCGCAGGTGCCGGAGCGCCTCGTCGCGGTGGGCTGGACTATCCACGGCGAGTGGCGCGTGTCGGTGCGGGCCTGGACACCGCGCTGGGAGGACTGGGTCACCCGCTGCGAATGGATGGGCGAGGAGGCGCGGCAGGAGGACTGGGAGACGCGGGCCACCGCCAGGGGCCTCCCCTATCAGGAGGAACGGTACGTGGTGCTGGCCGGGGCGGAATGAGCGAAGGGGCGGCAGGCACACGGCCCCCGCCCCTTCCAGACTCCTGTTTTATTCCACCGTCACACTCTTGGCGAGGTTGCGCGGCTTGTCCACGTCCTTGCCCAGCGCGGTCGCGGTGAAGTAGGCCAGCAGTTGCATGGCGACAGCGTTCACCACCGGGCTGACCATCTCGTGCGCGCGGGGCACGTACAGCACGTCGTCGGCGTGGCGGGCGTTCTCGCTGTCGCCGTCGCTGAGCAGCAGGATCACCTTGCCGCTGCGGGCGCGGACCTCCTGCACGTTGCTGATGGTCTTTTCCAGCAGGCGGCTCTCGGTGGCGACCACCACGACGGGCAGCTGGGCGTCGATCAGGGCGATGGGGCCGTGCTTCATCTCGCCCGCCGCGTAGGCCTCGGCGTGGATGTAGCTGATTTCCTTGAGCTTGAGCGCACCCTCGTAGGCGGTGGGCGCGTTCACGCCGCGGCCCAGGAACAGGTAGTCGCGGGCGTGGGCATACTTCTCGGCCACGCGCCTGATCTGCTCGACGCGCTCGGGGGCCAGCGCCTCCTCCACCAGGCGGGGCAGCTCGCGGGCGGCGTGCAGGAGGTCCTTCGCTTCCATCTCGCTCAGCGTGCCGCGGGCGCGTCCCAGCCACAGCGCCAGCATCACGAAGGCACTGACCATCGACGTGTACGCCTTGGTGCTGGCGACCCCGATTTCCGGCCCGGCGTGGATGTAGAGCGTGTCGTCCAGTTCGCGGGTCATGGAGCTGCCCTTGGCATTGATGACGCCCAGGGTCTTCGCGCCGCCCTTCTTGGCCTCGCGCAGGGCTTCGAGCGTGTCGATCGTCTCACCGCTCTGGCTCACCACGATGGCGAGGGTGTTCTCGCTCACCAGGGGGTTGCGGTAGCGGTACTCGGAGGCCACGTCCACCTCGACCGGAACCCGCGCGAGCTGCTCGATCAGGTACTCGCCCACTAGCCCGGCGTAGTACGCGGTGCCGCAGGCGATGATGCTGATGCGCTTGAAGCTCTGCGGGTTGAGGTTGATGTCGAGGTTCACCTCGCCCGTGTCGTCGTGCAGGCGGCCGATCAGGGTGTTGGTGAGGGCCTGGGGCTGCTCGTAGATTTCCTTGAGCATGTAGGTGTCGAAGCCGCCCTTTTCGGCCGCCTCGGCATCCCACTCGATCAGGTCCACCGGCCGCTCGACCGGGTTGCCCGCGAGGTCAGTCAGGCGGTAGCCGTCGTCGTTCAGCACGGCCATGTCGCCGTCATGTAGGAAGACCATCTTGCGGGTGTAGGGCAGCAGCGCGGGCACGTCGGACGCCAGGAACATCTCGCCCTCGCCCACGCCCATCACCAGGGGGCTGACGGTCCGGGCCGCGACGATCTCGCGGTGGTCCACGTGCGTCACCACGATGCCGTAGGCCCCGCGCACCTGCCCCAGGGCGGCCCGCACCGCCTCATACAGGTCGCCCTGGTACGCCTCCTCGATCAGGTGGGCCAGCACCTCCGAGTCGGTCTCGCTCTTGAAGGTGTGGCCGCGCGCCATCAGCCCTTCCTTGAGGGACAGGTAGTTCTCGATGATCCCGTTGTGGATGATGACGATCTTGCCGTCCTCGGTGGCGTGGGGGTGGGCGTTGGTGTCGTTGGGCAGGCCGTGGGTGGCCCAGCGCGTGTGGCCGATGCCCAGCGTGCCCGCCAGAGGGCTACGCTCCAGCTCTCCGCTGAGGTTGGCGAGCTTCCCGGCCTTTTTGCGCACCGCGATGCAGGCCCCGTCGCCCACCGCGACCCCCGCGCTGTCGTAGCCGCGATATTCCAGCTTGGCAAGGCCCGAGATCAGAACGTCCTGCGCCTGCCGGGTGCCGATATAACCGACGATTCCGCACATAAAAGCCTCCTGGTGCGCCGCAGGCGCACCCGAGCGGAGCGAGTGGGAGAAAGTTGGTTCAGGCGGAAGTTTGGAGGGTTCCTCGTACTGGAAACCGGAAAACTGGAGCCTGGACCAACCCGCTTGCTCCTGACCCGCACCCGGCGCAGGGCCAGGGCGGGCGGTGTCTGGGTTGTGTCACTGCGCGGCCTTATCTCTGCGTCGCCGCAGGAGCTTATCGCCGCGCTTCCCTCCCCGGGATTCGGAGAGTCGGGTAGGCCCGTGCCGGGGCCTGGAGGCATCCGCAGAAACTCGCTCACCTCCACCTCGTCTTCTGCCGCCCGCCGTCTGACAGGCTCGGGGGCAGACCTTGCGCTTCCCGTTTTGCGTGAACCGGACACCAACGGTTCGGGGAGCAGGATAGCACCTCTGGGAGAGTGACGTGTGCAAGATGCTCACGGAAGGCGAAGGGCAGAAGGCTGGACTCTCGCCTTCTGCCCTCTGCCCTCCCCCTTCTGCGTTTCTTACACGCCCACCGGCACCTTCTCCAGCGCCCCCAGCACATCCGCAATCAGGTCGTCCGCGTCCTCGATGCCCACCGAGAGGCGGACCAGACCGGGCGTCACACCCTGGCGGGCGAGCGTTTCCTCGTCCAGCAGCTGGTGGGTGGTGCTGGCGGGGTGGGAGGAGAGGCTTTCCACGTCGCCCAGGCTGACGGCCTGCGTGAACAGCTTCAGGTGGTCGAGGAAGGCGAAGGCGGCCTCCTGTGAGCCGAGGTCGAGGCTGACCAGGCCGCCGAAGGCACGCATCTGGCGCTGGGCGACCTCATGGCCGGGGTGGCCGGGCAGGCCGGGGTAGTGCAGTGCCCGGATGGCCGGGTGCCCTTGCAGGGCCTCGGCAAGGGCCTGGGCATTGGCGCAGTGGGCTTCCATCCTGAGCGGCAGGGTCTTGAGGCCGCGCAGCAGCAGGTACGCCTCGAAGGGACCGAGGACCGCGCCGACGTGCCGCAGCCCGTGCAGGCGCAGTTCGGCCACCAGATCGGCATTCGCGGCCACCACGCCCGCCACCACGTCGCCGTGGCCACCCAGGTACTTGGTCGCGGAGTGCATCACCAGGTCGGCCCCGAACTCCAGCGGGCGGGTCAGGTACGGCGTGGAAAAGGTGTTGTCCACCACGACGAGCGCGCCGACCGCGTGGGCCAGCTCCGAGGCGGCCCGCAGGTCCACCACCTTCAGGGTGGGATTGGTGGGCGTCTCCAGCCACACCAGCCGCGTCTGCTCGTTGACCACGCCGCGCAGCTCCTCCACGTCCCGGGCTTCATGCACGGTCACGCCGAAGCGGCCCAGGATGTCGCGCAGCAGCCCCTCGGTGCCGCCGTACAGCGGCCCCACAAAGGCCACCTCGTCGCCCGTCTTCAGGAAGGTCAGGGCGATGGCGCTGGCCGCGCCCATGCCGCTGCCAAAGGCCACGGCGTCCCCGGCCCCCTCCAGGCTGGCGACCTTTTCCTCGAAGGCGCGCACGGTGGGGTTCGAGAGGCGCGAGTAGAAGTAGCCGCTCTCCTCGCCGGCAAAGAGCCGCGCGCCGCGCTCGGCGCTGCCGTAGCCGAAGGTGGAGGTGGCGTAGATGGGCACCGCGTGTGCGCCCGTCACCGGGTCGAGGCCATGCCCGGCGTGGACGGCACGGGTGCGAAACCCGGCGGGCTGTGCATCTTGTTTAGACATCAGCCCATTCTAACGCGCAGCCGGATTGCACCGCGTTCAGGGGGCCAGGTTCGAGGGGAAGTTGGCCCTCACTCGCCGGGCAGACGGCGCACGGGCAGCCGCACCCAGCCCCGGCGCGAGAGCCAGCGCAGCGCGATCACCACGACTGACCCGCCAAGCTGGGCCTGAAAGGGCGTGAGGTGGGGGTGCAGCAGGTAGACGGCGGCGGCCCCGGCCGCGGCGGCGGTGGCGTAGAGCTGCTCGCGGCGGTACATCACCTCGGGGACCTCATTGGCGATCAGGTCGCGGATGATGCCGCCGCCCACCCCGCTGAGCATCCCCGCGAAGACCACCCCCAGCGGCCCCAGCCCGAAGTTCACGGCCCCCAGCGCCCCCGACGCCGCGAACAGCCCCAGCCCCACGGTGTCGAACACGCTCAGCGTCCGCTCGAAACGGGCCAGCCGCTCCCCGAAGGCAAAGGCCAACAGCGCGCCCAGCAGCGCGACCCACAGATATGTCTCGTCGCGCAGGAAGAGGGGCGGCGTCTGCCCCGTCAGGGTGTCGCGGATGGCCCCGCCACCCACGGCCGTCACGCAGCCCAGCACCAGCACCCCGAACAGGTCGAATCTCTTGCGCACCGCCAGCAGCGCGCCCGACATGCTGAAGGCCAGCACGCCCAGCAGGTCGAGCCAGTGCAGCCCGGCCTCCAGCGTCACCCCGGGCACCACGAAGTCATGCATTCCGGCGCACATGCTAACGCGGCCTTCCTGACAGGCCGCGCCGCGTGCTATACTCCCCGCTGTTGTCTCGCCCAGCCTTGCAGGAGCGGCGGGCAGAGCGCGCCCCGGCGACAGGGAACCCCCCCAGGGGCAAGCCCAGCAGAGCGCCGCGTGGCCCGAGGAGAGAAATCATGGCGAAGCATCCCGTCCCCAAGAAGAAGACCAGCAAGAGCAAGCGCGACATGCGCCGCAGCCACCACGCCCTGGTGGCCCCCAACCTGACCGAGTGCCCCCAGTGCCACGCCAAGAAGCTCAGCCACCACATCTGCCCGAGCTGCGGCTACTACAACGGCCGTCAGGTGCTGGCGGTCTAAAGACCGGCACCACCGGCTGTCGAAAGGCTCCCCTCGCGGGAGCTTTTTTTGGTGTTCGGGGAGGGAGCCAGCGTGGGGCGGCAGCAACGCGAAAGCTTCATGAACAAAGGGGCGGGGCCGTCCGTCACGGTTGGTCTGCTCGCGCTGGTAGTCACGACCACGGTGCTGGTCGCACAGTCGCGCCAGGGCCAGGTCGCTGAGCAACGCAGCGCCAGGCTCATCGCCGTGCTGGCGGAGCTGCGGCGTGACTTGCCCAGTGTGCACACCACCCCAGGCCTAGCTCTCCCCCCCTGCCGCGCCCGCCTCCACCTGTCCGGTCGCCCGCAGGACGACCAGCAGGGGGATAACGCGCTGGGCCGGCACCACGTAGCGGCCCCGGCCCTCCGGCACCAGCCACCCGGCGGCCTGAAGCTCGCGCAGGTGGTGGTAGAGCTTGCCTGCGCCTGCCAGTCCGGGGTGGGCCTGCAAGTCGGCGGTGGTCTGCTCCCCGTGCAGCACCGCCCGCAGCAGGGTCAGCCGCAGCGGGTGCCCCAGCGCGGCCAGCGCGGGCGCGGCGGCCTGCCAGTCGGCCTCCAACAGGTCCGGGAGCGATTCGCCTTCCTGCCAGCCGTACTGTTCGCCGGTGGGCAGCTTGACGTGCCCGGCGAACACCAGCGCGCCCGCCGGATACCGGGCGGTCAGGGTGTCCAGCGCCCAGAAATCCCCGGCGGGCGGTGGGCCACCAGGCCGCTCCTCCTCCAGCACGGCGAGGCGGTCCTCCAGCGCCCGCACCCGCGCCTCCAGCGCCGCGAGGTCAGTCATCCATCCAGTCTAGGCGCGCGGCTCTCCCTGCCGGCCCTGCCAGACGCTGGACGGAAGAACTGGCGCAGGGTCCAGAAGAGCCACGCGCCCACCACCGCTCCCAGCGGCATCCGGGGCCAGTGGATGGCCTGCGCCAGAGCGTTGTAGCCCCAGTAGACCAGGGTGAGCACCAGCGCGGCAAGGGCCACCAGGAACAGCCGCTCCGCCCAGGAGTTCATTTCCGGGATGCCTTCAGCACGTCCACCAGCCGCTGCGCCTGCTCGGGCAGGATGGCGAGGTAAAGCATGGCCGTCTCCAGGTTCTCCTGCAACGCCGCGTATTGCCCTTCAGGAATCCGGCGCAGGAAGACGCTCACCACCAGGTTCTCCCCCTTGCGTGGGCCGACTTTGGGCTGAAAGGCGAAGTTGTCGGTTAGCACGCCGCTGAGACTGCCGCCCTTGGCATAGGCCTGGGTGAAGGCCTGGGCGTTGCCGGGGTTCACCCGCATGGGCCAGCCCAGGTGCCGACGCATGACCTCCAGCTCGGTCTTGCCCAGGCCCGCGCCGGTCAGCACCCGCGCCAGCAGGCCCGCGTAGTCGTTCACGGTGCCGCGCGTATCGGTAGTGTCGGCCTGCCGGGCCTGCACGTCCAACGGGGGGGCGTTGCGGCTCAGAGCGTCGGGGTCACGCAGGGCGGGGGTCTGACTGACCCTGGCCGCCCGCGTCCAACTGTCGGCCACGCGCTGCGCAAGGGGCTGCGCGGCGTAGGTCGCACGAAGCGCCGGGTCGTCCCAGGCATTGAACAGGCCGCTGATAGGGCCGAAGTTCTCCTGCCCCGTCAGGCCCAGCGCGCGGAGGGTGTCGGGAATAGCGCCCTGGCCCAGCCGCGTGAGCAGCAGGTCGGTGGCCGCGTTGTCGCTCGTCTCGACCATGAAGCGGGCGACGGTATCCAGCGGCACCGTGCGGCGGCCGTCCTGCGCGCGGCCCTGGGCGTCGGCGGGAATCTTCAGGGCCTCCAGGCTGGCGGGGTGCGCGCCGCCGTCCAGGCCGGGCAGGTAGTACGCCTCCCACTCCGCGAGCTTCACGGGCGTCTGCGGGTCCAGCTTCCCCGCCGCGACCGCCCGCGCATAGGCCGCCAGCACCACGATCTTGCGCGTGCTGGCGAGCGGCATGGGCTGCGCAGCGTTCCAGCTCAAGACAGGTTTGGCCGGGTCCGGCGTCCCGTCCGGCCGCACCGCCGCCGTGAACACCGCGATGTCGTTCGGCTGCTGCCGCGCGAACGCCAGCAGCGGGGCCAGCGGGTCGGCACTCTGAGCACGGGCAGAGGCGGGCAGGAGGCTCAGGGCGAGCAGCAGGAGCTTTCGCATAAGTTACAGTAATTCGTAATTCTGTAGAAAGCAAGGGAGGGACGCAGTGCGCGGTCTTTTCCCGCGTCCCGCGCACTGCGTACCGCCTCCCCCTATCCCTTGTCCCCCACATGAATCGCCGCGATGCCGAAGGTCAGCAGGCGGTAGCGGGTGCGGAAGCCGGTGGCACGCATCAGTCCGGCCAGGCGCTCGGGGTCCAGAAAGGCCAGGGTGCTTTCGGGGAGGTAGGTGTAGGCTCCCGCGTTCCCACTGACCAGCGCGCCGATGCGGGGCAGCACCTGCCGGAAGTAGAAGCGGAAGAGGTGGCCGAAGGGACCGGGGCGGGGCGGCGGAAATTCCAGAATCACGAGGCGGCCCCCCGGTGCCAGCACCCGCCACATCTCGGCCAGCCCGCGCGCATAGTCCGCGAAGTTGCGGAAGCCGAAGGCGCAGGTCACGGCGTCGAAGGAGCCGTCCGGGTACGGGAGGTTCAGGGCGTCGCCCTCCTCCAGCCGCAGGGTCAGGTGCCGGGCGCGGGCCTTTTCGCGGGCGATGTCCAGCATCTCGGGCACGAAGTCGCTGCCCACCACCTCGGCCTGAGGCGCGCGGGCCTTCAGCTCCAGGGCAAAGTCCCCGGTCCCGGTCGCCACGTCCAGAATGCGCGCGGGGTGCAGGGCCAACGCCTCGCGGGCCGCCTCGCGCCGCCAGGCCCGGTCTATTCCGAGGCTCAGCACGCGGTTGAGCAGGTCGTAGCGGGGGGCGATGGAGGCGAACATCGCCTGCACCTCGCGGCCCTTGTCTTGCTTGTCTCCCACCGGGGGGCGGCTGGTCATGGGGGGACTCTAGAGCAGTGAGCTTTCAGCCGTCAGCCCTCAGCAGAACAGGCAGGAAGGTCAGGGTGTTGCTGAAAGCTGACCGCTGACGGCTGACCGCTACCCAATCACCCCCAGCGCCCGGCCCACCTGCTCGTACGCGGCGAGCGCCTGCTCCAGGTCCTCGCGGGTGTGCTCGGCGGTCACGATGTTGCGGATGCGGGCCTGCCCTTTCGGCACGGTCGGGAAGCCCAGGCCGACGGCAAAGACACCCTCGTCCAGCAGGCGGCGGCTGGCCTCGAAGGCCGTGCCCGTTTCCCCGAACAGGACGGGCGTGATGGGCGTCTGGCTGCCCATCGTGTCGAAGCCCAGGCGGGCCAGCTCGGCCTTGAAGAAGCGGGTGTTCTCCCACAGCCGCTCCATGAAGGAGGGGTCGCGCTGCACCAGCTCCAGCGCCGCCGAGAGCGCGCCCACGACGGCGGGCGGGTGGGCCGTGGAGAACAGGTAGGGCCGGGCACGGTTGATCAGCAGCTGGCGCAGGTCGTGGTGCCCCGCCGCGTAGCCGCCGACCACGCCCCAGGCCTTGCTGAGCGTGCCGACCTGAATCACGTCGTCCGAGTGCTGGAGGCCGAAGTGGTGCACCGTGCCGCGCCCGGCCTCACCCAGCACGCCCGAGCCGTGCGCGTCGTCCACGTAGGTGACGGCCCCGTACCGGCGGGCCACCTCTACCAGCCGGTCCAGTGGCGCGATGTCGCCGTCCATGCTGAACACGCCGTCGGTCACGACCAGCTTGAGGCCACCCGTGTCGTTCTCGGCCAGCACGCGGGCGAGGTCCTCGGGGTCGGCGTGTTTGAAAATCTTTTTGGTGGCCTTGGTCAGGCGCAGGCCGTCGATGATGCTGGCGTGGTTCAGCTCGTCGCTGACGACCAGGTCGCCCGGCTGGAGCAGGGTGCCCAACACGCCCTGGTTGGTGGTGAACCCGCTCCCCAGGACCAGCGCGCTCCCGGTGTGCTTGAAGTCGGCCAGTTGCTGCTCGAAGTCCTCGTGAATCCGCAGCGTGCCGGCGATGGTGCGCACGGCCCCGGCCCCCGCGCCCCACTCGCGCAGGTAGGCTGCGGCCTTCTCCTTGAGCACGGGGTGGTCGGCAAAGCCGAGATAGTTGTTGCTGGCGAGGTTGATGACGTCGCGGCCGTCCACGCGGGTGCGGGCGCGGTTGGCAGTTTCGAGCACGCGCGGGTGAATCAGCAGACCGGACTCGCGCAGGGTTGCGAGTTCCGCACCCAGACGGTCAGAGAGGGAAGTGGCCATGCGCGCAGTCTAGTGCCGCCGTGGCCCGCTCCGGCCCGGCCGCCGGGCAGTCCGATATTCTGGCAGTCCAATTTCTGACAGTCCGATTTTTGTAAGTGCGGGCTTCCTATACTTTGGGCAGGTTTCCCATGACGAATGCCGTGTACACCCTGATCGTGCGCGCCCTGTCCGGCATTGTGTCCGAACGTGCCGCTGAAACCCTGCTGCGCGCCGCTCTGCGGGAGCAGGGGCTGACCCCCGAGGGCGTGAACGCCGCAGAGATGCAGCGCGTGCTGTCCGGACCCCTGCTGGCCCGCCTGTCGGGCGTGTTGCCCCAGGCGCGCGCCCGCGCCGAGCTGCGGGCGATGTCCATGCAGCTCCAGCAGCAGTACCCCAAGGCCCCCACCCTTTTCATCACGGCCCCGCTGGCGGCCTGGGACGAGGCGGGCGGCGACACCCGCTGGCAGGACGAGCCGCAGTTCAGCGCCGACGACTTCGAATTCGACGACCCCGAGTACACCGCCGCCCCCGCGCTGCGACACTACGCCCTGGACAGTGCCAGCGGCCAGGAGGCCCTGATTCAGGACCTGGGCCGCATGCAGGGCGTGCAGGGCGTGATGGTCTGCCGCGCGAGCGGTGAGGTGCTGCGTCAGCGGGCGCTGGCGGGGGCCACCAACCTCAGCAGCGTGATTGCCGCGACCGCCCTGCTGTTCCAGAAACGCTCGCTGAACCTGATGTCGGTGGACATGGGCACCCAGACCATCTGCATGCGGCCCCTGGGGGCCTACTGCGTGGCGGTGGTGGCCGGACCGCAGGTGAACATCGGCCGCCTGCTGGCCGAACTCCAGCAGGTGCGGGGGGCCGCGTGAAGCGCCTGGGCACGCTGGCGCTGCTGGCGGGTCTGGCCGCCGGAACGGCAGGCGCGCAGGACCTGAGCGCCTACCGCACGCTGGCCTCAAGCCTGGAGGCCGCTGCCGGTCACAGCGCCACGAGCGCCGAGCAGACCCTGGCCGACCTCGACCGCGCCGAGGCTGCCTACGGCACGCTGGCCCCGACCCTCCAGAACAAGCAACTGCTGGGCGGCCTGCGGACCTCGCTGGACGGGGCACGCGCGGCGCTGGCCCGCACCCCCGCCGAGGTGCAGGCGCAGGTGCTGCTGGCGCGCGGGCTGATGCGCAAGGCGCTGTACGACCAGACGATGGGCCAGCTCGCCGGGGCACCGTCACCCGCACAGCCACCCGCGAACAGCGGGAGCGGGAGCGGGAGCAGCGCGCAGGTCCGGCTGCTCGCGCAGGAGTTCGGCCTGACGGGTGCCCCGGCGTCCGCCCTGCTGAGCGACGCCCGCGCCGGGCACCTCGAACGGGTCGCCTGGCGACTCCAGCGGGCGGCCACGCGCAAGGTGAGCGCGGCGCTGGCCGCCACCCGGCCCGAGCGCAGCCCGCAGGCCTACGTCAACCTGGCCCGCGCCACCGGCTGGTTCACGGTCGTGCAGGACGCCGGCGCGCGGAACCTGAAGGTCGAGCAGTTCAGCACGGCGCTGGGGCAGCTCACGGCGGGCGACCTCCCGGCGCTGACCACCTCGCTGCGGACCCTGCGGCAGGGCACCGCCACGCTGGCCGGCGCGCTCGCCACGCCGCCTGCCGTTCGGGCCACAGCCCGGCCCAGCGAGCCTGCACCGACCACCTCCAGCACCCCGCCGTCCACCCAGCCTGCCGTCCCCGCCACGAACACGGGACCTGCCGCGGCGACACCAGCCAGCACCACACCAGCTACCACTGCCCCGGCCAGCCCCGCAGCCGCCGCCAGCACCCCCGTTCCTTCCGAACAGGGCCGCGTGGACGCGGTGTATGCGGCGCTGGGCCGGGCGCTCACCGCTACCGGGCACGGCGACCCCGAGACGGGCCGGGCAGAGCTGGGCCGCGCCGCTGGCCTGCTGGGCAGGCTGCCCGCCCCCATCAGCACGGCCGCGGGCTACGACACCTTCCGGCAGCACCTGGCCGCCGCGCAGGAACGGCGGGGGCTGCGGCCCGGCGACGTGCAGGCGCTGCTGGCGGAGTTCGGCGGTGTGGAAGCCAGCGTCACCGGCCAGGGGCACAGCACCGTGGACGCGCTGTCGGCGGGCGTGGCGCGCACCTTCAGCGGGAGCCTGCGCGCCGTGGTGTTCCTGCTGCTGGCGCTGCTGGGGCTGGTGCCGCTGTACCTGCTGAACCTGGCCTTCGGGGGCCGCAATCCCTACTGGCGCGCGATCACCGCCGCGCTGGCGCTGCTGCTGCTGCCGGTCTTTCTGGAAGGCGTCTTCGGCTTCCTGGGCTGGGTGGGCGACCTGAGCGGCGTGGCCTTCCTGCGCGCGGCCCCCAGCCTGACCCTGTGGCAGGGCGTGTACGGGTTGCCCCTGCGCGCGCTGTTCACGGCGCTCGCCATCGGCCTGGCCTCCTACGGCTTCTGGGGCCTGTGCGTGCAGTTCGGCCTGCTGGGCCGCCAGCGCGCCGCCAGCCCCGCCGCCCAGCCCAGCCTGGACTGGGACGAGGAACTGTCATGACTTCCCTTTGCCTCTGTGACCCCTCCGCTGCCGAACCCGGAGCCGGCCTGTGACGGGCGGGCCTCCTTCCGCTGGTGCCGCCCCCGAGGCCCTGTACCGCCTGCCGGTGCGAATGCTGGGCGATCTGGTCTCGCCCCGCGCGCTGGAGCGGATTTTGCAGGACGCGGCGCAGGCCCGCGGCCTCACGCCCGAAACGCTGACCCCCGCCATGCTGGAGGAGATTCTCAAGCGCGAGGTCTTCAAGCGGCTGCAACTCAGCGTGCCCGCCGCCCTCGCCAAGCGCCGGGTGTCGGACGTGATCGCGGCGCTGCTGGAGGCCGGGCCACCCCCCGCCCCCACCCCGGACGGCGGCGAGCAGCAGCAGCTCACCGGGCTGGAGGAGGGCGCGCGGCGCTTTACCCTGTACTTCGACTGGCCCGAGACGCAGCGGCTGCGCGGCGTGCTGGGAGTGGCCCGCCAGCAGCTTCAGGCCGGGCAGGACATCACGCCGCTGCTCCGCGAGGGCCAGGACCTGATCACCCTGATGGAGCGCCGGCTGCAAGAAGGGCTGGTCGCGCAGGCGCAGGACCTGGCCGAGCTTCAGGCCGCCTTCCGGCGCGTGCAGGGCATGGGCGGCAAGGACGTGCGCCGCCTGGAGAGCCTGATCGCGCAGATCGAGGAGGCGCAGGGCCAGGGCGTGCTGCTGCCCGCCGAGGTCGAGCGGGCGCGCAACATCACCTTCACGCTGCGCAAGCTGCTGGAGTCGTCGGTGGTGCAGCCCCTGAGCAGCGGTGAAGTGCCCGTTCCCCTCGACCCGGAGGCGCAGGCGCGGGTGCTGGCGCTGGAACAGGAATACGTGACCCGGCAACTGGCCGACCTGGCGCGCGAGTTCGGGCCGGTGGTGCGCGCCCGCCCCGATCTGGAAGCCCGCATCCGCGCCGTGCGGGGCGAGCATGCCAGCGGTACGGTCAAGGCCGAGACGGTCAACGCCTGGCGCATGGAGCTGGAAAACGCCCGCGACGCCGTGCTGGCGACCCAGCGCGAGGAACTCGCGGGCATCGAGGCCCGGCTGGCCGACCTGCCCGCCAGCCCCGAACTGGAAGAGGCGCGCGTGGCGCTGGACGTGGTCCGGCTGACCCTGGCTGGGGGCGGCCTCGCCACCGACGAGTTGCGCGACCTGCACGGCACCCTTGCCGCGCTGGAGGCGACGCCGGGGGCGGCGGCCCGCCTGCTGGCCGGGCAGCGCGAACTGGCCGAGGTCGAGCGCGCGGCGCGGGATGTGCCGGGGGCCGCAGGGGACCTGGCCCCGCAGCTCGCTGCCGCCCGCGAGGCCCTGGCCCGCGGCGAGAGCGTGGACACCGAGGCCCTGTGGACCGCCCTGGAACGCCGCATGGGCGAGGCGGCCCAGCAGCGTCAGGACTTCGACGCCCGCGCCGACTCCGTCATCCGCGAGTACGACACGGTGCGGCACCTGGCGGGCGAGACCACCCAGAAACTGGGCCGCATGGCCGAGACGCTGCGCGCCCAGCGCCGCCTGGGGCCGATGTCGGCCGACGCCCGCGAACGCTACGCCCAGACCCTCACGGACGCCGAGGCCCTGCTGGCCGAGGCCCACGCCGAGTACCAGGCCGCCCAGGAGGTCACGGCCAGCTTCGGCGCGGACGCCCTCAGCGGCCTGCTGAACGTGTTCGACTTCGGGGGCGGCGCGGGCGGGGACGCGGCTGGCGGGCTGTTCGGCGCGGCGGCCCCGGCCGCCCCCCCCGCAGCATCCGACCTTCCCGACGACACCTGGCGGGTGCAGGGCAGCGAGATCACGGCGGGCCGGGCCGATCCGGCGGTGCTGGGCGTGGCCGCCCTGCTGGCCCAGGCCACGCTGCTGGGCCTCCAGACCGTGCGGCTGGAGGATGGGCGCGTGGCCTGGGCAGCCCGGCAGGACGGCGCGGGGGGCTGGCGGCTGGCGCGCGGCGCGAATGCCGCCGCCCTGGAGGACCGGGTGGGCGGCTGGCTGGCAACGGGCGAGATCCGGCGCTAGCCTGCGGGCAAGATGACCCTGCCTCTCCTCCCCGGTGAGTCCCGCCTGCTGCGCGGCCAGGACGAGCAGCGCGCGCTCGGGGCGGCGCTGGCCCGGGCCTTGCCCGCGGGCGCGGCGCTGTTCCTCGAAGGTGAGCTGGGGGCGGGCAAGACCACGCTGACGCAGGGGCTGGCCCAGGCGCTGGGCTTCGCGGACGCCGTGACCAGCCCCACCTACGCCCTGATGCACGCCTACCCCACCCCGGCGGGCCGCCTCCTGCACGTGGACGCCTACCGGGTGCGCGACGTGGCCGAGCTGTACGAGATGGACCTGGAGGAACTGATGCTGGGCAGCCGCCTGAGCGTCATTGAGTGGGGCGAGGGTCTCTATGCCGACTACCCGCACGCGCCTGTCCTGCGGCTGGAGCATGTGGCGGGCGAGCCGGAGGTGCGGCGGGTGACCCGGTTGCGCTGAACAGCCGGTCTTCCCTGGCTTATGCTGAACGCAGCCCAGGGAGGAACAGATGTTCGAGCCGAAGAACAGGAAGACCACGCAGCCGTCTCCGACATTCGCCCGACCTGCCAGCGTGGTCCGCCTCCAATCGCCCCCCGCGGTCCGGTCCCTCGCCCACGAGGCGCTGGTGCTCGGGCAGCACACCCGCCGCCTGCCCGAGCGGCAACAGCAGGTGGTCCAGCCGGTCTTCCGGGCAACCGAACTGCGCGCGGCCGAGGAGGCGCGGCTGGGAGAGCAGCGCGCCTCGCTGGAGCACCAGGCGGCGGAGCTGGCCCAGGACCTTCCGGAACAGGCGCTGGCGATGGCCCAGCAGCGGCAGCAGGACCACGCCCTGCCCGCACGGCCCCCGCGGCGACCTGCCACGCCCGCCGAATGGGTCACGGTGATGCGCTTTCAGGCCGAGCAGATCGAGAACCGCCGCCTGACGATGGCGGAGTCGGCGCAGTTCAGCTCCCTGCAACGCCAGGTGGCGCAGACTCTGGCCCGGAATTTCCGGGAAGACCGGCAGGCTCCGCAGGAACGGTACGCCCAGTACGCCGGACACCTGGTCAACCTGCAACGGCACCCTATCAGTGGCCAGGTGGCCCAGGTCGCGCTGTCGCTGATGCCGGCGGGCGAGCGCCCCAGCCTGCAACGCGCGGTGGCCGAGGCCCAGCAGCGGGAAGAGGCTGAGCAGACCCAGGACGCGGCGGCCCTGCAACTGTATGCGGTGCAGCGGCAACTGGCGGGGCTGGAGCAGGAGGCGGCGCAGCCCGTCAGCGCGCGCATCCAGGCACGCCGGGGGTCAGGCACGCCCCTCCCGGCGGCGGTCCAGCGCCAGCTTGAGGCGGGGCTGAACCATGACCTCAGTCGCGTGCGCATCCACGACGACGCCGAGGCGGACGAACTGACAAAGGGCGTGAATGCCGTGGCGTTTACCACCGGAGCCGACATCTACTTCCGGCGGGGCACCTTCAACCCGAACACCCGCAGCGGCCTGGAACTGCTGGCGCACGAGGCCACGCACGTCAAGCAGCAGGCGTTGGGGCGGGTAGGGTCGGGGGTGGACCCGGACGCGGGTCTGGAGGCGGAAGCCAGGGAACTGGGCGCGCGGCTGGCGAACCGGCCTGCCGGCCCCCGCTTCGGCACCCATGCGGGGCGTCCTGGACGCCAGCCCGGGGCACGAACTGTCCCATCGGCGGCCCGGCTGGCGGCTCTGTCCCAGACCACCCAGCGGAGTGCCCCCGCCATTCAGCGCTGGCCCAATCCCCTCAAGGTCATTCAGACCGTCAAGGACCGGGCGGTGCAAGCAGTCAGCGGGTCAGCCCAGCGGGTGAAGGAAAACGCCCAGCGGGCCGTGCAGGCCGCCATTCACCAGGCCGAGGCCGCGGCCAGACCGGCCATCCAGGCCGCGCGGCAGATCGCGGCCCAGGTCAAGGCCGACGCCGGGAGGGTCACAGCCGCAGTGCAGCAGAGGGTCCAGGGCGCAGCTCGCGGGGCCGGGACGCTGGTGACACGGGCGGCAACGGGCGTACGGCAAAGGGTCCAGGCCACCACCCGGCAGGTCAAAGCGGGGCTGAAGAACCAAGCCTCTGCCCTGGCAGCCCTCACCGCCCAGACTATTCACCGGGCCGGGCACGCCGTCTCCCAGTCTGGGGTTGCCCGCCTGGCTCGGGCGGCCTCTCACCAGGCCGCGACCTTTGATGTGCGCGGGGCGGCTGCCCAGGCGGCCGAGAAGGTGAAGGCAGCTGCCGACCACCTCCGAACCAGGGCAAGCGCCCTGGGGCAGCGGGCCAGGGCTGACACGCAGGCCCTGTACGAGCAGGCCAAAACTGGCATCAAGAAGGCGGCCGCCGCAGCCCAGCAGCAGGCCACCAGGGGATGGGGTGAACTGGTCAAGAAGGGGCGGGCCACCATGAGCAGCGTCGCTCGCACTGTCCGAGCCATCAAGAATAGCCCCAGGGTGCAAAGGGCCGCCGCTTTCCTGAAGGAGGCCGGGATTCAGGTGGCCAAGGTGGGGACGGCCATCGTCGTGGGTGGTGCCGTGATTGCCGGGGCGGCGGCCCTGACAGCGGCCACCGGCGGTCTGGCCGGTCCCGCCCTGGTCGCGGCCCTCTTCGCCTCGGGAGCGCTGGGCGGAGCCGCTGGGCAGGTCGTGGAAAACGCGCTGCGCGGCAAGAAGTGGAACAAGGACATCTCGGCCAAGAGCCTGCTGACCGACGGCGCTCTGGGCGTGGCCCTTGGCCCAGCGGCCAAACTCGTGGGCGGGCTTGCCCGGGGAGTCGCCCGCCCTGTTCTAAATGTCGGCGGAAAGGCCCTGAAGGCCCTCAGTCCCGCTGCCACCCAGGCGGCGGCATCCCTGGCTCTGGTCGCCAGAGCCAGGGGGGCCGGCGTTGCCGCGACGGTGGCCCGGCCACTCACCCGGGGGCGCAGGCTCACCCAAGTCGCCGCGGGCAGATACGTCAGGCCCGTCCTGTCAGGTGCTGGCCGGAGGCTGAGTCAGAGCGCCCTGGGACGCGGCTTCCACGCCCTCGATGCGAACGTCTCTGCCCATCTCCGCCGGCTGTCGGCATGGCCCGCGCGGGCAGGCCGGGTGGCCGGGAAGGGCTGGAAGGCCATCAAGAACACCGTGGTGGGTGGCGTAAAAGGCTTCGTGAACCGCAGCCCCGCCCTGAAGGCTCTGGGCCAACGGGCAGGTCAGGCACGGAAGTGGACGCGAGGCCAGCTTGAGGAGATGAGGGACGCGCTGGCGGTGGGTGGATTGAGGGTAAAGGCCGGAATGAGCCGGGGGTGGCAGAATCTACGCCGTCAAACCGCAGCCAGCGAACTGGAAGTACGGCGTAGCCTACAGGCCCGCGGCCTTTATGTCTCCCAGGGTTCCCTCACGGGTCGCGTCTTCGATGCCGCCGAGCGCACTCTTGCCAGCATGAAGAATTACGTCTCTCATGTCGGCCATGAGGTCGCTGAGGAGGTTCGGGGGCAGTGGCTGGGGTCGGCCGGACCGATGGGGGCCATGCGGCTGGGGCGCGAAATCGAGAACACGATTGCGGTCAATCCGGCGCTGGCAGCGGGCTGGCGTAAGGAACTCCAGCGCGCCAACCATGGCCTGGTCAGCCATGCCGCGCGCGCCATGCGGAATGAAGCAGCGGCGGCAGGCCAGACCCTTTCCAGGACTGCCGCACGCCGGGCCGCCAGCGCCCGCGTGACCAGGGAGATGGCGGAAGAATACGCGCGGCGGACAGCCAGTGGCAGGTTCATGTCCCAGGTCGTGAAAACGCACCGGCAGCTGATCCAGCCGCGCGTAACGAGCTTCGAGCCGCAGCAGAACTGGCTGGGTCAGCTCCCCCGCGTCTACGGGACGGGCGCAAAACAGATGTGGGCCGACGTGCGGGGCAAGGGCAGCGCCCTGAACGCGGCCTACCGGGGCGGGGGAGCCGCCGGGGCCGCCAGCCTGGCGGGCGGCTGGCTCAGCGAGGAAGTCTTCAAAACTTTCGTGGTCGGGACAGCCTCGGCCTATAAACAGGGCGACACGTTGTTGCCGTCCTCCGGCCAGGCCCGCGCCGGACTGGACAAGGTGAGGGGCGACGTGGGCAAGAACGCCTTTACTGCGGCGACGGGACTGATCCCGGAGATGCTGGGGGGCCGCCTGATGCCCCTCGCCCCGTTCGACCGCGAAGTGAAGACCCTGGCAGCCATCGCGGGATACGGTTCCACGACCGTGACCAATGAATTGGGTTATGAGCCGCCCCAGGAAGAGGCCGCCCAGACGAACAGGCGGGAAGAGGAGAAGCGATGAGCTGGTTGAAGCGCCTATGGACCCGTGAGCCGCCGGAACCGGAAGAGGTGCCGGAGGTCTACGGGAGACCGTGGGAAGTGGTACAGGCCTTCCTGCACGACCCCAAATACGCCGTCACCATCCTGGAAGAACGCGCCGGTTGGGTAAAGTTCATCTATGACGGCCTGACCGCCGAAGCTCTCGATGATCCGGAAGACGACTGGCTCCAGATTCGTTTCCGCTTACCCTTCACGGATGAACAAAAAGCCCGCACCTGGGCTGCCTATCATGGCTGGACGGATTACTGTGCCCGGTTCACCCAGTTCCACTACGATATCGATTTCGAGGAACAGGAATATCTTGCTGATGGCCTTGCTTATATTCACGGGCAGTACAACCAGGTAGAGTGTATCCGTTTGATTTTTAACAGTGCCAAGCTGTTTTATGAAAACAGCAACTGGATAGCCCTTGATAGAAAAAGCGACGTTTACGTTGGTGGGAAACGTCTTCCATCTGTTGCACTGGCACTCTGGACCTGGCTGAGTGGACCTCTCGCTCCTCCTGGTACCAAGCTCGAACACGGGGGCTACAAGGAAGAGACCTACTGGATGGGTTCGGCCCTCTGCAGCGTGATGCAGGAGCAGTGGCTCTACTATGCTCTCCTGCGCTTTGGTGCAGGGGATTACGTCAAGTACATGCAGCAGGACGAAGAGATGCAGCTTCTGCTCTTCAAGCTGCATCTCGATATTCAAAGGAAATACCCGCGCGTGCGCAACTTTGTGGCCCTTACCCAGGACCCGAAGACGAATGGGACACACGAGATGAGCATGGTCATCACCCTGTCACACGGCACGAACGCCGTTCCCATTTTCGAATACTGCCTGAAAGAGGTCTACAACGCCCTGATCGACTACACAGAGTGGTTCCACTTTGACTTCAATCCCCAGACTGCGCCCTGGTTTGACCACAGCGTCAAGAAGCCGCAGCCCGGCATTCAGCCCACTCACAAGGAGACCCCATGACCCCCACCGTCAAGTTCGGCCAGCAGGTGAGCCAGCGCCCCGATTTCGAGATCAACGACCTGCGCTTCGCGTCCGTGCCCCTCTCGCTGGCCGAGGAGCGGCGGCTGGCCGAGGCGGGGAGTGCCCAGGATGAGGAAGACCTGATCGGCGGGCTGCTGGAGACGCTGGCCGCGATTCTGAACCCGCGGGCCAGGGGGGAGGAGGTGGACGCCGACTGGCTACTGCAAAACCTGACGCCCGGCGACCTGGAGGGCATTGTGGAGTATCTGCGGGGCGAGGCCGAACCGGAGACCGCCAGCCAGAGCTGAACCGGTCCGGTAACCCCCGCCCCCGCTTGCGCCAGAATGCCCTCATGTGGACGTTGGTGGTGAACTGCGGGAGCAGCAGTCTGAAATTCGCGCTGCTGAATCCCGACTCGGGCGAGATGCCCCTCGCGGGTCTGGCCGAGCGGCTGGGGTCCGACCTGGCCGCGGTGCGGGTGGACCGGGAGGGCGAACGGGTCTCGGTCCCACTGCCGCACGGCAGCTACCCGGAAGCCTTCGGCGTGCTGCTGGCCGAGCTGGACGCGCTGGGGCTGCGGCGGGAGGTGCGGGCGGTCGGCCACCGGGTCGTGCATGGCGGCGACCGCTTCAGCACACCCGTCCTGATCACGCCGGAGGTGCTGGAGGTCATCCGCGCCTGCGTGCCCCTCGCGCCGCTGCACAATCCGGCGAATCTGGCGGGCATCGAGGCGGCGCAGGCCGCGTTTCCGGACCTGCCGCAGATCGCGGTCTTCGACACGGCCTTTCACCAGACCATGCCCCCGGTCGCCTACCGCTACGCCGTGCCGACGGACTGGTACACCCAGCACGGCGTGCGGCGCTACGGCTTTCACGGCATCAGCCACGAGTACGTGGCGGGCGAGGCGGCGCGGTTGCTGGGGCGCGACCCTTCCGGGCTGAACCTCGTCACGGCGCACCTGGGCAACGGGTGCAGCGTCACCGCCGTGCGGGGCGGGCACAGCGTGGACACCAGCATGGGCCTCACGCCGCTGGAGGGGCTGGTCATGGGCACCCGCAGCGGCGACGTGGACCCCGGTCTGCCCGACTACCTCGCGCGGCAGGCGGGCCTGAGCCTCACCCAGATCACGGCGGCGCTGAACCGGGAAAGCGGGCTGCTGGGGCTGTCCGGCCTCACCAACGACATGCGCGAGCTGGAGGAGGCCGCCGGGCGCGGGAACGAGCAGGCCCGGCTGGCGGTGGAGATTTTCGTCTACCGCCTCGCTAAGACGGTCGCAGGCATGGCGACCGCGCTGGACACGCTGGACGGGCTGGTCTTCACCGGGGGCATCGGGGAAAACAGCTCCGGCGTGCGGGCCGCCACCCTCGCCCGGCTGGGGCTGCTGGGCTTCCGGCTGGACGAGGCGGCGAATGAGCGGGCCGTGCGGGGGCAGGGGGGCCTGATCACCCGGCCGGACAGCGTGCCCGCACTGGTCGTGAACACGAACGAGGAGCTGATGATCGCCCGCGAGACGGCGGAGGTTGTGAAGGTGGTGGGCCGTGGGTTGTAGGTTGGAGGAAAAGCGGCGCTGGAGCCTGAGCTGCCGCCCCTGCCCCCACAGCCCACGGCCTACAACCCACAGCCCCTCCGAAGGAGCCTCCCGATGAAAACCCTCTTCGTCGCGCCCACCCGCAACGGCGTGGGCCTCAGCAGCACCGCGCTGGGGCTGCTGCGCGCGCTGGAGCGCCAGGGCCTCAAGGTGGCCTTCCTGAAGCCCATCGCCCAGACGCACGAAACGGCCCCCGACGACTCGGTGCATTTCGCCCGCACGCTGGCCCACGTGGTCACGCCCGACCCGATTCCGCTCGCCTCCGCCGAGGAGCAGCTCAGCCTGGGGCAGGAGGAGGAGCTGATGGAGGGCGTGATCGCCCTGGCCCGGCAGGCCGCCGCCGGAGTGACGGGCGGCGCGGACGTGCTGATCGCGGAGGGCCTCGCGCTGAACGAGCGCAACGGGTACGCGGGGCCGCTGAACGCCAGCCTCGCGCGCAACCTGGAGGCGGACGTGGTGCTGGTGTCGAGCCTCGCCGGGGTCACACCCGCCACGCTGGCCGACG
This sequence comes from Deinococcus carri, assembly GCF_039545055.1. Classification (NCBI taxonomy): domain Bacteria; kingdom Thermotogati; phylum Deinococcota; class Deinococci; order Deinococcales; family Deinococcaceae; genus Deinococcus; species Deinococcus carri. The sequence goes on along the minus strand of NZ_BAABRP010000016.1, from coordinate 46,395 downwards.
AGCTGGAAATCGCCGCGCAGGCCTACCGCCGCAGCGACGGCTCGGGGCTGGCCGGGTACGTGCTGAACTTCGCGCCGCTGGAGCTGGACTTCGGGGGCCTGCTGGCCGAGCTGCGCACCCGCAGCCGCGTCCTGGCGAGCGGCGAGCTGCCGCTGCTGGGCGTGATCGCGCAGTCCCCGGCCCTGGCCGCCCCCCGCACGCTGGACGTGGCCCGGCACCTGGGGGCCGAGGTCCTCAACGAGGGCGAGGCCGCGCTGCGCCGCGTGATCAGCACGGTGGTCACGGCGCGCAGCGTGCCCAAGATGGCCGACCTCTTCACCTCCGGCGCGCTGGTCGTGACGCCCGGCGACCGCGAGGACGTGGTGATGGCGGCGGCCCTCTCGCACCTCAGCGGGGTGCCGCTGGCGGGGCTGCTGTTCACGTCCGCGAGTGCCCCGGAGGCGTCGATCGAGCGGCTGTGCCGGGCGGCGCTGACCAGCACGCTGCCGGTGCTGCGGGTGGAGACGAACTCCTACAACACCGCCTCGCGCCTCTCGCGCCTGGATGCCCGCGTGCCGCACGACGACCTGGAACGCATGGAGCGCACCATCGACTTCATCGCGGACCGGCTGGACACCGTGCCGCTCACTCCCCGCCTGCGTGCCCCCACCGGGGACGAACGCCGCCTGCCCCCCAGCGCCTTCCGCTACGAGCTGATCCAGAAGGCCCGCGCCGCAAACAAGCGCATCGTGCTGCCCGAGGGCGACGAACCGCGCACCGTGCGCGCCGCGATTCGCTGCGTGGAAAAGGGCATCGCGCGCCCCGTGCTGCTGGCCCCGCCCGAGAAGGTCCGCCAGGTGGCCGAGGGGCAGGGCCTGACCCTCCCCGACGGGCTGGAAATCATCGACCCCGACAGCGTGCGCGCCAACTACGTCGCGCCGATGGTCGAACTCCGCAAGAGCAAGGGCCTGACCGCCCCGATGGCCGAGGCGCAACTGGAGGACACGGTCGTCCTGGGCACCATGATGCTCGCGCTGGGCGAGGTGGACGGGCTGGTGTCGGGCGCGGTCCACACCACCGCGAACACGGTGCGGCCCGCCCTGCAGCTGATCAAGACGGCCCCCGGCACCGCGCTGGTCTCCTCCATCTTCTTCATGCTGATGCCCGAGCAGGTGCTGGTGTACGGCGACGCCGCCATCAACCCCAACCCCAATGCCGAGGAACTGGCCGACATCGCCATCCAGTCGGCAGACAGCGCGAAGGCCTTCGGTATTCCGCCGAGGGTCGCCATGCTGAGTTACTCGACGGGCGAGAGCGGCGCGGGGGCCGACGTGGAAAAGGTCAAGGTCGCCACCGGGCTGGTGCGCGAGCGCCGCCCCGACCTCCCGGTGGACGGCCCCCTCCAGTACGACGCCGCCTCGGTCCTGAGCGTGGGCCGCCAGAAGGCCCCCAACAGCCCCGTCGCGGGCCGCGCCACCGTCTTCATCTTTCCCGACCTCAACACCGGGAATACCACCTACAAGGCCGTGCAGCGCGCGGCGGGCGTGGTCGCCGTCGGGCCGATGCTCCAGGGGCTGCGAAAGCCCGTGAACGACCTCTCGCGCGGGGCGCTGGTGGACGACATCGTGTATACGATTGCGCTGACGGCGATTCAGGCCACGTAGGGGAGTTAGTGGGAAGTGGTCAGTAGTGAGTGGAAAAAGCGCGGCGGAAGCTCTGGCTTTTGCCTCTGCCCCCACTCACCACTTCCTACTGACCACTCACCGATACACGTCCCCCCGGCTCAGCGGCACCCCCGCTCGCCCGACCCCATCCGGTTTGGCGAGCAGGCTCTGGAAGATGGCGAGGTGGCCGCCCGCGAAGTAGGTCACGCAGGCGGCCAGGTACAGCCGCCACAGGCGCAGGCGTTCCTCGCCGACCAGGGCGCGGGCCTCGTCAGCGTGGGCTTCGAGGTTGCGGGACCAGGCGGCCACCGTCCGGGCGTAGTGTTCGCGCAGGTTCTCCACGTCGCGGACCTCGAAGTGGGCCGCTGAAGCGTGCTGGAGGGTTTCCCAGAGGGGCAGCAGCTCGCCGTCGGGAAAGACGTACTTCTGGTTGAAGTTGCCGGAATACAGCGTGCCCAGCCAGGCCGGGAGGTTCGTCCTGCGGGTGCCCGCCGCGATGGCGTGGTTCATCATCAGGCCGCCGGGTTTGAGGGCCGCGTAGGCCGCGCGGAAGTAGCCCGGCATGTTGCGGCGGCCCACGTGTTCGGCCATGCCCACGCTGCTGATCTTGTCGAAGGTCCCCTCGCCGCTCGCCAGCACGTCGCGGTAGTCGCGCAGCTCCAGCCGGACGAGGTGCCCCAGGCCCGCCGCCTCCACCCGCGCGCGGCCCTCGCGAAGCTGGGCTTCCGAGAGGGTCACCCCCAGCACCTCCACGCCGTAGTGCCCCGCCGCATAGAGGGCGAGGCCGCCCCAGCCACAGCCGATGTCCAGCAGACGCTCGCCTTCCCTCAGACGCAGCTTGCGGCAGATGTGTTCCAGCTTGGCCTCCTGCGCCTGGTCCAGCGTCTCGGCCCCCGTGGGGAAATACCCGCAGGAGTACACCATGCGGCGATCCAGCCACAGCCGGTAGAAGTCGTTGGACACGTCGTAATGGTGGGTGACGGCCTCCCGGTCGCGCTCGCGGGTGTGGCGCTCGCCGTGGAGCTGCGCGGTGACGGGATGGGGCGCGGGACCGGCGCTACGGCGGAGAAGCTGCACGTCCCCCAGCAGCCGCGCCAGCCGTCCCGCCGTGAGGGGCGTGTCAAACGCCTCCGTGAGACCCGCGATCACGCTCACGTCCCCCGCGATCTCGAAGTCGCCGCGCAGGTACGCCTCGCCCAGCGCGAGGTCCAGCGGCAGGCCCAGCATCCGGCCCAGCGAATGCTCGCTGTTCAGGACGAGCCGCGCCCGGGTGGGGGGCGAGGTGGCGGGCAGCACCGTGCCGTCCCAGAGTTGCACGTCAAAGGCGCGTTTCTGCGGGAGCGCGGCCTCCAGCACCTCCAGCGCCGCCGCGCGGAGTTGCGCCGGGGTGGGGACCGCCTGCCGCTGCCGGCGGGCGACCAGGGCCGCCGCTGTGACCCCGGCCGCCGCCGTCCAGGCCATCCGCCGACCCGTTCCGGAAAGAAGGCCCTGGGCCTGACCACCGCGCGAGGAGGCTGACATGGTGCCCGGAGCTTAAGCCGCTCGCCCTAGCCGCCACTTGTGAAGTTGGTTACAGGTTCTTCATCTGCGGCCCGCCCACCACAGCAGCACCAGGCCCGCCAGCACGGCGATCAGGTCGGGCGCGTAGGCGGCCAGGGCGGGGGGCAGCGCGCCGTTCTCGCCCATCACCTTGAAGACGCTCCAGGTGGCGTAGTACGCGAAGCTCAGCAGCAGCGCCCACACCACCCCGAGGTTCTGCCCGCTGCGGAAGGCGAACACGGCCAGGCTGACCACAAAAAAGGCCAGGGCCAGCGCGGCGAGCGGCTCGGCGAACTTGCGGTGCAGCGCCGTGAAGTCGGCGGGGGCGGGAACATGCTGCTGGCGGTAGGCGTTGGTGCGGGCGAGCAGCTCGGGCAGCGGCAGGTAGATGGGCTTGAGGGTGCCCTGCCCGCCGTCGAAGCTGGCCTGCACGTCCTGCACCGGCAGCGTGCCGCGCGTGAAGGTCAGCACCGTGACGGGCCGGGCGTCCTGAAAGGTGACGCGCCGCCCGTCCTCCAGCTCTAGCACGTTGCTGCCGGGCCTGAGGCGGCCGCGCCGGGCGGTGATCACCTCGCGTGGGGGCTGGCCCGTCTGCATGGTCACGATACGCAGGTCGCGCAGCTCGCCGCCCGGCAGCGCCTCGCCCACGCTGATGGCGCGGTTCAGGGCGTCGCGCAGCACCAGGCTCTGCCCGCCCCGCGTCTCGCCCAGGCCAATCACGCGGGGGTTGTCCAGCACAATTTCACGCTGCACGCTCTGGGCCTGCACCTTGGCACGGGTGACGAGCAGCTCGTTCATGCCAAAAGCCAGCAGGGCGATCAGCCCCGCCAGCAGCAGCACGGGCCGGAACAGGCGCGAGGCGGGCACGCCGCTCGCCAGCGCCGCCTTGATCTCGGAGTCGGCGGCCAGCCGCGACAGCCCCAGCAGCGCCGCAAACATCAGCGCGATGGGCAGGCCCTGGGCCAGCGCCTCGGGGATATTCAGGGCGGCCAGCCGCGCGACCAGCAGGGGACTCGCCCCCTTGGCGAGCAGCGGCGCGAAGACCGCCTGAAGCAGGGCCAGCAGCAGCAGCACGATCACGACCGCCAGCGCCCCCGCCAGCGGCGGCAGCACCTCGGCCAGCACGTAACGCTCGAACCGCTTCACCGCAGTCTCCAGGCCAGCCCCGCGGCCAGCAGCAGAAACACGGCGTTCGGCAGCCACGCCGCCAGCGTGACCGGCAGCGCCCCCACCCGCGCGAGCTGCGGCACCGTGACCCACAGGCCGTAGAACAGCCCCACGAACGCCACCACCGCCGCGAACGCCGCCGCCCGGTTGCGCAGCAGCAGCCCCAGTGCCCCCGCCGCCAGCGCGAACACCAGCGGCGTGAGGGGGTCGGAAACGCGCCGGGCGAGTTCAAAGGCGTCGGCGCGCGTCTCCTCGGGCGTGCGGCGTCCGGCGGCCAGCCGCGCCCGGAGCTGCGGCGTGCTCACCTGCTCGCCGGGCGGCTGCGGCGGCTCCAGCGTGTCGGTCTGGGGAAACACCAGCGCGCCGCTCACCTGCTGCGGGTCCTCGCCGGGGCGGGTCACCCAGGCGTCCTGCACCGTCCAGATTCGCTGCCGGGTGTCCCAGGTGCCCGACTGGGCCGTGACCGTCTCGTTGCCGCGCTGAATCAGCACGCCGTCGAGCCGCGCCACATTTCCGCCCGCGTCATTGGTCACACGCCCCGCATAAAACAGCGCCCCGGACGGCGCGTAGGTGTAGTTCGTCTGGCTGGGGGGCGGCGGCACCTGGCCGTAGATGTTGAACCAGGCCCGGTCCCAGTGACTCAGCCCGGCGGGCACCACGTATCCGGTGTTGACAAACGCCAGCAGCCCCACCAGCACGAACGGCAGCGCCAGCGGCCACACCAGGCTCAGGGGCCGTACCCCCGCCGCGAACATCGCCTTGAGTTCGCTGTCTCCCTGAAGCCGCCCGAAGGCCAGCAGCACGGCAAACGGCACCGCCAGCACCAGCGAGCGGTTGAGCTGGTTGGGCGCGATGGCCCCAAAGGCCCCCAGCGCCTGCCCCAGCGACGCGTGGTACAGCAGCAGGTAGCTCACGGTGGTGCTCAGCGCGTCCGTGAGTTGCAGAATCAGAAACAGCACCAGGCCTGCCGCATACCAGCGCAGCACCTCGCGCAGCACGTAGCGGTTCAGCGTGAAGGGCACGCGCGGCATTCTAGCGGGACCGGATGAGGAGAGGCAGAAGGCCCATGGCGGATGGCCGATGGCAAAAAAAGGGCCGGAGCATTCGCCCCAGCCCCCGCGGCCTTGCGCCTTCCGCCTCTCTTACCCCGCCTGCGCCGGGCTGTCCCACAGCAGGCGTTCCCGCCGCGCGACTTCCTCGTGCAGGCGCAGGATGGCCGCGTTGCCCTGGGCACCCCGCTCGCTGATGGCGCGGGCGGTCGCGGTGTCGAGGTAGGCGAGGCGCAGCAGTTCGTCGGTGCGCAGGCCGTCGCGGGTCTGCTTCACCCCGCGCTCGCGGCGGATGGTGGCGGAGTCGGTGCCCAGCACGCTACGGTTGCTGATGCTGCCCAGTTGCCCGTACACCGGCCCCTCGCCGCCATGCCGGGCGACGGTGCCCATCAGTTCGCGGCGGGCATCGGTGCTTTCCAGCCGTGCCCCCAGCCAGCGCCGCGCCTCGGGGTCGGCACTCCGCTCGGCAATCTCGGCGGCCAGCCGCACGTCGCCGGTAAGCACGCGGGCCAGCAGCGTCTGCGCCCGCTTGCGCCAGCGCCGCGCCCCCGGTGTATCGAGCGTAAAGGCCAGCCGGGCAAACTCCGCCGGGTCGAGGGTGGCTTCCGGGCCGACGCCAAAGTCGCGTTCGGGGCTGTGCAGGTCGTGTTCGGCGGCAAAGCCCGACCAGTCGGAGGGCATGGACACACCGAGGGCCAGGAGGGCGGTGGAGGCGTGCAGCAACCCGTCCGCGCTGGCGGGCAGGCGCTGCGTCCCAAATTCCAGAGTGACAGGAGCGGTCTTCATGCGTATATCTTAGCATAGTTTACGCTAAAAACATAATAGACTGGAGACGCTGGCCTTGCTGTAGTTCCTGTGTCAGCCGGGCTTTTTACCTTTCTCAAAAGTCCAGCAGCCTCCAGGGTAGGGTCAAAAACGGGAGCTGCTGGGAACGCCTCGAAACAGCAATAAAAAAGCCGCCTTCTTCGGCGGTGATAAGAACAAGATAGCCTGGGATGCAGGCGAAGTCAAATTATGCAGGCGAGTCCATGTGGCTCCAGGCAGACAACGCTCCCCGAAAGCGGATGGGGCAGCGCCGGGAGACAGGCCACAATGCAGCGATGGAGACGCGCGCCCTGAAATCGGAGGAGGTCCAGAAGGCCCGGTTGGACCAGAGGTTTGCCCCCCACGTCGCCCCCCTCAACCGCTGGGCGGAGGAGCAATCTGTGGGCGGACGCTGGCTGCCCTACTTCGACCCGGCGGACGGCGGCAGGGAGGCGCGGGTGCTGCTGCTGCTCGAATCGCCCGGTCCGGTCGTGAGCCGCACGCGCTTCGTCTCGATGGACAATCCCGACGGCACGGCGGAAAACATGCGCTGCCTGATCCACCTCTCGGGCCTGCGCCGCTCTGACGTGGCCCTCTGGAACGCCGTGCCCTGGCAGATGAGCGAGGGCGGCGTGGTAACGCCCCGGCCAGCGCAGTACGCGGAGGCCGCGCCGCTGACCCGGCAGGTGCTTGAGCAGATGCCACGACTGGGAGTGGTCGTGCTGGTGGGGCGACATGCCCAGCAGGCCTGGTCCCTCGCCGGCTCTTCCCTGCCCACCCTCGCCTGCCCGCACCCCAGCCCGCAGAACTTCGTCTCGCGGCGAGGTTCGGCCGTGCTGGCCCTGGAAATGCTCGTTCAGGCGCGCCAGTTGAGCCGTGGACCAGTCCCAGCAGAAGGGGCCACTCCCTCTCCCAAGGAGTAGCCCCTTCCCTTCCCGCTTATCTCAGCTATGGGTCATGTCCAGCGGCACGACCCACTGGTTGAACTCGTCCTCGGTAACGTAGCCCAGCGCGAGGGCCGCTTCCTTGAGGCTGGTGCCTTCCTTGTGGGCCTTTTTGGCGATAGCGGCGGCCTTGTCGTAGCCGATGTGCTTGTTCAGGGCCGTTACCTGCATCAAGTTCTTGTCGAGGTTTTCCCTGATCTTGGCCTCGTTCGGCTCGATGCCTGCGGCGCAGTTGTCGTTGAAGGCGAGGCTGGCGTCGCTGATGAGGCGGATGCTTTCCAGCACGGCGTGGACCATCACCGGCTTGAACACGTTGAGCTGGAAGTTGCCCTGCGTCCCCGCGAAGGCGACGGTGGCGTCGTTGCCGAACACGCGGGTGGCGACCATCGTCATGGCCTCGCTCTGGGTGGGGTTCACCTTGCCGGGCATGATGCTGGAGCCGGGTTCGTTCTCGGGAATGGTGATTTCCCCGATGCCGTTGCGGGGGCCGGAGGCCAGCCAGCGCACGTCGTTCGCCATCTTCATCAGCGCGCCCGCGAGCGTCCGCAGGGCCGCCGAGGTCTGTACCAGCGCGTCGTGGGCGGAGAGGGCCGCGAACTTGTTCTCCGCACTGCGGAAGGGGAAGCCGGTCTCGGCCTCGTATTTCTTCGCGGCGAGGTCCCCGAACTGGGGGTGGGCGTTCAGGCCGGTACCGACCGCCGTGCCGCCGATGGCGAGGTCGTAGAGGCCCTGCTCGGCGTGCCTGACCTCGGCCAGCGCGTAGTCGAGCTGCGCCACCCAGCCGCCGATTTCCTGGCCCAGCGTGATGGGCGTGGCGTCTTGCAGGTGCGTGCGGCCGACCTTCACCAGGTCCCTGTACTGCTCGGCCTTCTGCGCCAGCGTGTCCCGCAACTTGCCGACGCTGCCGTACAGCCGCTCGTTCAGTTCCAGCACCACCGCGATGTGCATGGCCGTCGGGAAGGTGTCGTTGCTGCTCTGGCCGCGGTTCACGTGGTCGTTGGGATGCACCGGCGACTTGCTGCCCATCTCGCCGCCCGCGAGTTCAATCGCGCGGTTGGATATCACCTCGTTGGCGTTCATGTTGCTCTGGGTGCCCGAGCCGGTCTGGAACACCACCAGCGGGAAATGCTCGTCCAGTTTCCCGGCGATCACCTCGTCGGCGGCCCGCACGATCAGGTCCGCGATGTCCTGCGGGAGTTCGCCCAGTTCGGCGTTTGCCTGCGCCGCGCCCTTTTTCAGAATGCCGAGGGCGCGGATGACCGGTCGGCCCCACACGAAGGTGTCGCGGCCAATCGGGAAGTTGTGGATGGAGCGCTCGGTCTGCGCGCCCCAGTAGCGGCTGGCGTCCACATCCAGCGTGCCCATCGTGTCGGATTCCTTGCGGGTCTGCCCCTGAGCCGTCTGCGTCATACCCCGAGTTTAATCGGCGGCGGCGGTCACTTCCTGGGGAACGCCCGGATGGGCTGTCCCCCGTTCGGCGCGGACCACGCCCACCCAGGCCAGCGTCCCCAGCGCCATCATCCCCGCCGAGAGGGCAAACCACAGCGTCACGGGCAGCCGGTCCACCAGCGGCGACACGGCGGCCAGGGCCAGCGGTATTCCCAACCCGAATACACCATTGGCCTGATGCTGGTGCGCGGCGGCGTGGACTGATGGTGGTGCCTGAACAGCTCACCGTCTCGCCCGCGCGTCCGTGCCACACTTTTCCCCTATGAGTCCTGCCCCCATGAGTGAGATGTACGACGTGGCGATTGTCGGCGCTGGCCCGGTCGGGCTGGCCGCCGCCATCGCCTGCAAGCGCGCCGGGCTGAGTTACGTGGTGCTGGAGAAGGGCTGCGTGGTGAACGCTATCTTCGAGTACCCCACCTACATGAGCTTCTTCACCACTGCGCCCGAACTCGAAATCGGCAATCACCCGATGGTCACGGGCCACGACAAGCCCGACCGCCGCGACGCGCTGATGTACTACCGCCTGGTCACGCAGCGCGAGGACCTGAACGTGCGCCTGTACACCGAGGTCAAGCGTGTCCATGCTGCCCCGGCAGGCTTCACCCTGGAAGTGGAGGCGCAGGACGGCACGCCGGGCGTGGTGGAGGCCCGGCGGGTGGTGGTGGCCACCGGCTACTACGACAACCCCCTCCACTTGGGCATCCCCGGTGAGCACTCCGAGAACGTCAGCCACTACTACACCGAGGCGCATCCCTTCCTGGGCCTGAACGTGACGGTCATCGGCGCGGGCAACAGCGCCGCCGACGCCGCGCTGGACCTGTGGCGCGGCGGGGCGAACGTGACGATGGTGGTCCGCGCGCCGGAACTGAAGTCCACCATCAAGTACTGGGTGCGCCCCGACCTGGAAAACCGCATCAAGGAAGGCAGCATCCACGCGCACTTCAATTCGCAGGTGGTGGAGATTCACCCCGAACACGTGCTGGTGCAGCGGGCGGACGGCATGACCTCCCGGCTGCCGACGCATTTCACCTTTGCGTTGACGGGCTACCGCCCCGACCTCTCCTTCCTGGCGGGGCTGGACCTGGCGCAGCAGGCCGACGAATGCCTGGTGCTGGACGAGCATTACCAGAGCACGGTGCCGGGCCTCTTCGTGGTGGGGTCGGCGGGCTTCGCGGGCAAGACGAATCAGGTGTTTATCGAGAACGGGCGGCACCACGCGCTGCTGGCGGTGGCGGAAATCGAGCGGCAACTGGCGGGGCAGGCGGCAGAGGCGCGGGACCTGGCTCCCCTCCCCTCCCCTGCCGGATGAAGTACCGTCACGTCCCGGCTCGTGACCTTTCGGGCTGTCACCTTTCAGAAAGGGGCGCGTGGGATACTGCCCCCATGGCCCCGACCCGCCCCCGAACCGCCCGCGCCCGTCTCGCTCATGGGGGAGCTGCCCTGCTCGTGAGCGCGTTGCTGGGCAGTGCGTTCGCGCAGGTGGAGATTCCCGCCCTGCCCGTCACGCCCGCACCCACGCCGGAGCTGGTGCCCACCCCTGCGGCTCCGGTCAGCCCGGATACGGCAACACCAGCGCCCGTCACCCCGCCCCCTGCACCCGCCACACCGCGCCCCCCCGCCCGCACTGCGCCGCTCCTGATCGTGGTGCAGGCCACCTCTCCCGCGCTGGTGAACGGCAAGAAGACCACCGTGCCCTTCACGCGCGTGCTGACGCTGCCGGTGGACCGGGTGGCGCAGCTCCGGGCGCGCGGCGTGATCACCCAGAGCCTGGACGCCGACCTGAAGGCGTTTCTGGCGAGCCTGCCACGCCAGGGACAGGACGCCCGTTTCGAGAACCTGGACGGCGACTGGGCCGTCGTGCAGCGCAACGGCCTGAAGGTGGACGAGGCCCAGACCCGCGCCAACGTCCTGGCCGCGCTGCAAGACCCGCAGGGCGTGAAGGCGAACGTGGCCCTGACCGGGCAGGTGGCCCCGAAGCGTACGCTGGACTTCTTCGCCTCGCGGGGCATCACGGCGCACCTGGGCACCGGCGAGACGAACTATTACGGCAGCAGCGCCGCCCGCATGACCAACATCCATGTCGGGACACGCAATTTTCAGGACCGGCTGGTCGAGGGCGGAGTCGTGTCCTTTAACCAGATGATCGGCCCGGTCAGCACCCGCGCGGGGTACGTGACCGGCCTGGTCATCGCCGGGGAGCGCACCGCCGACGGTGTGGGCGGCGGCATCTGCCAGGTCAGCACCACGGTGTTCCGGGCGCTGTATGCCGCCGGGCTGCCGATCAGGGAGCGGCAGAACCATTCCTACCAGGTGCACTACTACGACCCGCAGGGGCTGGACGCCACCATCTACCAGCCCAAGCTGGACCTGAAATTCGCCAACGACACCGGCGGCGCGCTGTGGTTCCAGGCCGACTGGGACGACCGGGAATCCCGCCTCACGATCAACGTGTTCGGCAAGGCGCGCGACTTCACGGTGGAGGTCGGTTCGCCGCGCACCCTCAGCAGCACGCCTGCTCCCGCCGACCGCCTGATCCGCGACGCCAGCCTCCGCGCCGGGCAGCGCAAGCAGGTGGACTGGGCCGCGCCCGGAGCCGTGATCGAGGTCACGCGCAAGTTCATCCGCAGCGGCCAGACCTTCAAGCAGGACACCCTGAAAAGCACCTACCGGCCCTGGCCGAACATCTTCCTGGTCGGCACCCGGCGCTGACGCCGGAGCAGAAAGGGGGGGAGGGCGGCGCGGCTCTCCCCCCCTCTGCCCTGCCGGCTATTCCTCCCCGGCGTAGCCCAGCAGCTCCAGAATCCGGTCGAGTTCCTCGCGGGAGGCGTAGTTCAGTTCGACGCGCCCCTTGTCCTCGCCCGTGATGCGGACCTTGGTGCCGGTGCGGCGGCTGAGGTCGAGTTCGACCTGTCGGTAGGCACGGGGCGGGTTCACGGGGATGGGGCCAGCCGCAGTCGTGCGGGCCGCGCGGCTCAGGGCCTCGGCCTCGCGGACGCTCAGGCGGCGGGTGCGAATCTCGCCCAGTGCCCAGGCCCGGTCGCCCTCCGGCTGCGCGAGGATGGCGCGCGCGTGTCCGGCGCTGATCTCGCCCCCCTCCAGCGCCCGCAGCGCGGCCTCCGGCAGGGTCAGCAACCGCAGCGCGTTGGAGATGGTGGAGCGGCCCTTGCCGACCGCCTGCGCCACCCCCTCCTGGTTGAGGCCCTGCTCCAGCAGCGCCTGATACGCCCGCGCCTCTTCCAGCGGCCCCAAGTCCTCACGCTGGAGGTTCTCGATGATGGCGATTTCCAGCGCCTCGCGGTCGCCCAGGTCGCGGATCAGCGCCGGGACCTCGGTCAGCCCGGCCAGTTGCGAGGCCCGCCAGCGCCGCTCGCCCGCCACGATCTCGAAGTTCTCGCCGCGCGGGCGCACCAGCAGCGGTTGCAGCACGCCCTTCTCGCGGATGCTCTGGGCGAGTTCGGCCAGCGCCTCCGGCTCGAAGACCTGCCGGGGCTGGTAGGCCGCCTGCACGATGCGGTCTATCCGCACGGGCTGCACGGCCAGGGCCGCCGGAGCCTCGGCCGTCTGCGGCCGGCTGAGCAGGGCGTCCAGGCCGCGCCCGAGGCTAGATTTTTTCGACACGCTGCATCACCTCCTCGCTGAGGCGCTTGTAGGCCGCCGCGCCGCTCGACAGGGGCGCGAAGGCGTTGATGGGCTTGGCGAAGCTGGGGGCCTCCGAGAGCCGGACGTTGCGCGGCACCACCGACCAGAACACCAGTTCCCCGAAGTGCTGGCGCACCATCGTCTCGACCTCCTGCGCGAGGTTGGTCCGGCCGTCGAACATGGTGATGGCGACCCCCAGCACCTTGAGCCGGGGGTTCAGCCCGCCCTGCACCCGCTCCACGGTTTCCATCAGGCCGGCCAGGCCCTCCAGCGCGTAATACTCGGCCTGAAGGGGAATCAGCAGCGCGTCGGCGGCGGCCAGCACATTCACCGTCAGCGGTCCCAGGCTGGGCGGCGCGTCGATGATGGCGAGGTCGTAGCCCTGCACACTTGCCAGCAGTCGGGCCAGGGCGTCGGGGTCCTCGGCCAGCTCGACGCCCGCCCCGGCCAGATCGGGGGTGGCGGGCAGCACATCCAGGCCCGGCTGGGAGGTGGGCTGCACGAACTCGGCCACCCGGCCCGGCTCGCCCAGGGCCTCGTACAGCCCCTGCGTGGCCCCGCGCAGGCCCAGGCCGCTGGTCGCGTTGCCCTGGGGGTCCATATCTAGCAGCAGCACCCGCCGCCCCCCCGCCGCGAGGTAGGCGGACAGGTTGATGGCGGTGGTCGTCTTCCCCACCCCGCCCTTCTGATTCACGACTCCGAGGGTCTTCACGTCGCCTGCCAGAATAACGGCTTGCGGTTCGGCACACCCTCCCGGCGCGGATAACGCTCGGGCGTCGGCCCCGTCTTCTCGATCACCACCAGGGTCCGTGCGTCGCCCGTCAGGGGCAGCGTGAAGGGGTCCACCGCCCGCACCTCGCCGCCCACCTCGGCGGCGGCGCGGGTTCCGGCCTCCAGCTCCTCAGGCGTGATGGGGCCTTTCTGGGCCACCAGCAGGCCACCCTCCCGCAGGAACGGCAGGGCGAGTTCGGCCAGAATCGGCAGCGCCGCGACCGCCCGCGTCACCACCCGGCCATACCGCCCACGCTGCTCCGGGTCCCGGCCCAGCGTCTCGGCGCGGCCGACCAGCGGGTGAACCCGCGCCAGCCCCAGCGCCTGCGCCGTCCGTTCCACGAACTCCACCTTCTTGCGGGTGGCGTCCAGCGGCACGGTGGGAAGGTCGGGGCGCATGATCGCGAGCGGAAGTGCCGGGAAGCCCGCGCCAGTGCCCAGGTCCAGCACTGGACCCGCCGCCTCCGGCCCGGCCCCGTCCAGCCAGCCGCCGCGCAGGCAGGTCAGCGAGTCCACGAAGTGCTTCAGCACGATGTCGCGCTCCTCGCGCAGGGCGGTCAGGTTCATCTGGGCGGAGGCTTCCGTCAGCAGCAGCAGCAGATGGGCGAAACGCTCCACCTGCTCGGGCGTCAGCGCCAGTCCCAGTGCGGCGGCCCCGTCCAGCAGCAGCGTCTGTCCTTCCGGCGTCACAGGCCGTACTTCGCTTTCATCGCCTGGTACCGCTCATAAACGTGTTCATCGATGTCCTCCAGCGGCAGGGCGTCCAGCAGCGGCACCAGCCGCTCCCGCAACACGTCCCCCCGCACCATCCACTGAAAATAACTGCGGCCCCCGTGATGATAGGGACCGTAGAGCCGCGAACCGGGGCACCACTCCAAGAGCCGCCCGAACAGCCGCTCGTGCCGCAGGTGCATTCTGACCGTGACCTGGGGTTGTTTGCCGTCCCCCCCGAAATGGCCCTCCCCGATCAGGACGCCCAGAAAGACGCCGGTTTCAAATGTCGCTGCCGCCAACCCCGCCTCCTGTTTCACCGTCAAGTTTCCCGTGAAACCGGGGAGGCGTCAAGCGAGGATGGCGGGCAGAAGCTGACCCACTGCCCGCCGCTTCGCTTGTTTCACTGTCAGGTTTCCCGTGAAACGTCACCATTGCGGCGCAGATGCACCAACAGGGCGCTGATATCGGCATGACGCACGCCCGGCACACGCGCCGCCTGCTCCACCGTGCCCGGTTTCACGCGGTCGAGCTTCTCACGGGCCTCGTTGGACAGGGCGGCAATCTGCCGGAAGTCCACCCCGCTGAGGCTGAGGGCACGGGCGCGGCCCTCGGCGGCGAGCTGGCGTTCGGCGCGTTCGATGTACCCCGCGTACTTCACGCGGATGGCGACGGCCTCGCGCTCCCCTGCGGAAAGGTGGGGCAACTGAATACCCAGCGCCTCCACGTCCTCCAGCGTGAACTCGGGGCGGCGCAGCCAGGCGTCACCGGGCTGGCCCTGAATGCGCTGGGTTTCCAGAGCACGCACGCCCTCCGCGACCCGCGCATACTTCGCCTGGACGGCCTCACGGGTCGCCCCGTCTACCAGTCCCAGCTCAAGGCCAAGCCCAGTAAGGCGTTCGTCGGCGTTGTCCTGGCGCACGATCAGGCGATGTTCGACGCGGCTGGTCATCATGCGGTACGGCTCGTCGCTGCCCTTGAATACCAGGTCATCCAGCAGCACGCCCAGGTAGCCCGTTTCACGTGAAATCTGAAGCTCGGACAGGTCCAGGGCACGGCGGGCGGCAGCCGTTCCGGCCACCAGACCCTGAGCGGCCGCCTCCTCGTAGCCACTGGTGCCGTTGATCTGACCCGCTGTGAAGACGCCCGGCAGCAGGCGGGATTCCAGGTTCAGGGTGAGTTCGGTGGAATCCACCACGTCGTATTCGACGGCGTAGGCGTAGCGCTGGATGACGGCGGCCTCGAAGCCGGGCAGGGTCCGCACCAGCCGGTCTTGCAGGGCGGGCGGCAGGCTGGAGCTGAAGCCCTGGAGGTACACCTCGCTGGTCTGCACACCATCCGGCTCCACGAACAGCAGGTGCCGGTCATGGTGGGCAAAGCGCACCACCTTGTCCTCGATGCTGGGGCAGTAGCGCGGCCCCAGACCCTCAATGTCCCCGGCGTACATCGGGGACTCGTGGAGGTTCTCCTGAATCAGCCCGTGCGTCTCGGCGGTGGTGTGGGTCTGCCAGGTGGGCGACTCGGCCGCGCGGGGGCCGGGGCGGCCGGTAAAGCCGCGCGGCTGCGGGTCGGCGGGAATCTCCAATAGGTCGTCAAAGCGGACGGAATCGGCCCGGACACGCGGCGGGGTGCCGGTCTTGTAGCGTTTGAGGACGTGTCCGGCGCGGGCCAGGGGTTCGCTCAGGAAGCGGGAGGGCGGTTCGCCCTGGCGGCCCTCGGGGCGGGAATGGCGGCCGTACCAGGTCACGCCGCGCATGAAGGTGCCCGCCGCAATTACCACGCTGCGGGCATGCAGGCGGCGGCCGTCGGTCGTCACGACCCACCAGCCGCCGCGCCCATCGGCCTCCAGATCGGCCGCCTCGCCGCGCACGACATCTATCTCCGGGTGTCCCAGCAGCACGTCCTGGGCGCGTTCGGCGTAGGCGTCGCGTTCGTTCTGCACGCGCAGGGACTGCACGGCCGGTCCCTTGCTGGCGTTCAGCACGCGGGTATGAATCGCGGTGTCGTCGGCCAGACGGCCCATCAAGCCGCCCAGCGCCTGCACCTCGAACACGAGCTGGCTCTTGCCGGGGCCGCCCACCGCCGGGTTGCAGGGCATCCGGCCCACCGTGGCGGGATTGCCCACCAGCAGGGCCGTCCGGGCAAACTTCGCGGCGGCCCAGGCAGCCTCCAGGCCTGCGTGCCCCCCGCCGATCACGATTACATTCCAGCCGCTCATAGCAGGGGGAAGTGTACCAGTGGGGGAAAGGCCGCTTTCCGTCCCGAATTACGGTACCGCGCTGGGCAGAAAGGTCACGGGCCGGTTAAGCTCCCTTCATGGACACTGCCCCGATGGACTTTGAGACACTGCGGGCCGACCTGATAGGCACGGACGCGGTGATTCGCACTCCGTTCGGGCGCAGGCGCGTCACCTACGCGGATTACGTCGCCTCGGGGCGGGCACTGCGCAGCGTGGAGGAGCGCATCGGGCGGCTGGCCCTGCCGCTGTACGCCAACACCCACACTGAGGACAGCGCGACCGGGGCACACTCGACCCACCTCAGCCACCAGGCGGCGGAGTACGTGAAGGCCCAGCTCGGCGGGGACGCGAGCTGCAAGCTGGTGTTCTGCGGGTCGGGCAGCACCGCCGCCGTGCGCCGGATACAGGACATCCTGGGCCTGACCGTGCCGCACGCGCACCGGGAAACTGTGCTGGCGGCGCTGCCCGAACGCGACCGCCCGGTGGTCTTTGTCGGCCCCTACGAGCATCACAGCAACGAGGTGAGCTGGCGCGAAACCATCGCCGAGGTGGTGGAGGTGCCGCTGTGCCCGCGCGGCAACCTGGACCTGGACGCGCTGGTGCAGCTCCTGAAAGCCCCCGCCTACGCGGGCCGCCCCAAGATCGGCTCGTTCAGCGCCGCGAGCAACGTGACCGGGCTGCTGACCGACACCCGCAGCGTGGCCCGCGTGCTGCACGCGCACGGGGCCTTTGCCTTCTTCGACTTCGCGGCGAGTGGGCCTTATGTCCAGATCGACATGAAGCCGGGCAAGCCCGACGGCTACGACGCCGTGTTCCTGAGTCCGCACAAGTTTGTGGGCGGACCGGGGACGCCGGGCCTGCTGTGCTTCCAGGCGCACCTCTACCAGCTGGCGGTGCCCAGCGTGCCGGGAGGCGGCACCGTGCGCTATGTCAGCCGCACCGACCACAGCTACGTGGACGATATCGAGGCGCGGGAGGACGCCGGAACGCCCGCCATCCTGGGCAAGCTGCGAACGGCCCTCGCGTTTCACGTGAAAGAGGCGCTGGGGGTGGCCCGCCTCACCGCCCGCGAGCATGAGCTGTTCGCCCGTGCCCTGGCACGGCTACAGCCCAACCCGCGGGTGCACCTGCTCGGCAACCCGGACGCCCCCCGGCTGGCCTTCCTGTCCTTCCTGATTCGCGCGGGGGAGGAGGGCACGTACCTGCATCCCCGATTGGTCGTGCGCCTGCTCAACGACCTGTTCGGCATCCAGGCGCGGGGTGGCTGTGCCTGTGCCGGTCCCTACGGCCACGCGCTGCTGAACATCGACGACGCGCGCAGCGCCCGCTACCAGCAGTGCATCCTGGGGGACCTCGACGGCCTGAAGCCCGGCTGGACCCGCCTGAACCTGGCTCCCTGGGCCACCGATGAGGAGGTGGACTTTCTGCTGTCGGCCATCGAGTTCGTCGCGGCGTTCGGCGAGCGCTTTCTGCCGCTCTACACCCTGGACTGGCGCAGCGGCGCGTGGACGCATCCGCAGGACCAGGCCCCGCCCGACCTCTTCGGCAGCCACTTTCCCGAACGGGAGGCCGGGCCGATACCCTACGCGGCCTACCTGGCCGAGGCCCAGGACCTCGCCGCCTCGCTCCCGGCAGGGGAGGGGAGAGCGCTGCCCGAGAATGTGCCCCCCGACCTGGTGTTTTTCGCCTATTAGGACAGCGCTCCGTTCGGCCCGGCAGGGTTGCCGAACTTTGCTGGGCACCGCCCTGGACGCCTCTGCCCCCGCACGTCCCGCGGCCGGGGACAGGGGCAGGGGAGGCACAGGACCGCCCCGAGCGGGCAAGCGGCTAGAATGCCTAACGAGCGTTAGCTAGACACGTGGTGACTAGAGAAAAAAGGGAGAGGCTGCCAGCGGGTGGCGTCTGCCCCGACGCTCAGGAGGACCCAATGATTCAGCCGTTCACGTCTGACCCGCTGCGGTGGGTCGCAGAAGACGGCCAGCCAATCCGGGAACTGCCCGCGCGCTTCACCCCTGAGGTGTTGCGTGACCTGCACCGCGAGATGGTGCGGGCGCGGGAGTTCGACAAGAAACTCGTCACCCTGCTGCGCCAGGGCCGCACGACCTTTTACGCGCAGGCCAGCGGCATGGAGGCCACCCAGGTAGGCCTGGCCCGGTCCATCCGGGTCGGGCATGACTGGGTGTGGCCGTACTACCGCGACCACGCGCTGGGGCTGGCGATGGGCGTGCCCATGCTCGACCTGGTCAGCCAGTGCCTGGGCACCAACTCGGACCTGTGCCGGGGCCGCCAGATGCCGCACCACTTCGGGGCGACGCGGCAGAACTTCGTGTCGATCAGCTCCTCCATCGCCTCACAGGTGCCGCCCGCCGCGGGCAACGCGATGGCGCAGAAGTACCTGGGCACCGACGAGCTGACGGTCTGCACCTTCGGGGACGGCGCGACCAGCGAGGGCGACTGGCACGCGGGCATGAACATGGCGGGGGCTTACGGCGCACCCTGCCTCTTCGTCTGCGAGAACAACCAGTGGGCCATCAGCACCAACCTCCGGGCGCAGACCGCCAGCGAGAGCATTCACATCAAGGCCAAGGCGTACGGGATGCCCGGCTACTACGTGGACGGCAACGACATCGTGGCGGTGATGGAGGTGCTGTCGCACGTGGCGCAGGACGTCCGGTCGGGCAAAGGCCCGGCGCTGGTGGAGTGCCTGACCTACCGCGTCGGCTCGCACTCCAACGCGGACGCCGACGCCGAGAAGAACTACCGCACGCGCGAGGAAGTGAACGCCTGGCTGGCCCGCGACCCGATTGTGCGGGTGGAGCGGCTGCTGGAGCATCTGGGCGCACCTGTGAGCGCCGAGGAACGCGCCGACCTGATCACGGCCACCCACCGCGAGGTGGACGAGGCCGTGCTGGCCGCCGAGGCGACCGGGCAGCCCGACTGGCGCATCGTCTTCGAGGACGTGTACGCCGATACGCCGGTGCATCTGCGCGAGCAGGCCGCGTTCCTGCGTGAAGAACAGACGGCGCTGACGGACGGGGCGGTGCGGGCATGACGGCCACCCAACCCAAACCGGCGGCCAGCAGCGCGGGGGAAACGCGCGTCCTCACCCTGATCCAGGCCATCACCGAGGCGATGGCCGAGGAACTCGCCCGCGACGAGCGGGTGGTCGTGTTCGGGGAGGATGTGGGTGCGCGCGGCGGCGTGTTCCTGGCGACCGCCGGGTTGCAGGAACAGTTCGGCCAGAAGCGTGTGTTCGATACGCCCCTGTCGGAGGCCAGCATCGTGGGGGCGGCGGTCGGCATGGCCGTGCGGGGTCTGCGGCCCATCGCGGAGATCCAGTTCGCGGACTACATGGGGCCAGGCTTCGACCAGATCATCAGCCAGGCGGCCAAGATCCGCTACCGCAGCGGCGGGCAGTTCACCGCGCCGCTGGTGATTCGCACCCCCTCGGGCGGCGGCGTGAAGGGCGGGCACCACCACTCACAGAGTCCGGAAAGCTACTTCGCCCACACGCCGGGCCTCAAGGTCGTGATGCCCAGCACCCCCTACGACGCCAAGGGCCTGCTCAAGGCCGCGGTGCGCGGGGGCGACCCGGTGATCTACTTCGAACCCAAGCGGCTCTACCGTGCGGCGAAGGGCGAGGTGCCCGCGGGCGACTACACCGTCGAGATCGGCCAGGGGGCGGTGCGCCGCGAGGGCAGCGACCTCACGATCATCGGGTACGGCGGCGTGATGCCCGACGCGGAAAAGGCCGCCCAGGCCCTCGCCGCCGAGGGCGTACACGCCGAGGTGATCGACCTGCGCTCGCTGGTCCCCTGGGACCGCGACCTGGTGCTGACCAGCGTGTCCAAGACGGGCCGCGCCGTGCTGGTCAGCGAGGCCCCGCGCACCTCCAACTTCATGGGCGAGGTGGCCTACGTGATCCAGGAGCAGCTGTTCGACCAGCTTCTCGCGCCGGTGATGCAGGTGGCGGGCTTTGACACGCCGTATCCCTACGTGCAGGACAAGGTGTACCTGCCGGGCGCGAACCGCATCGCGGCGGCGTGCGTGCGGGTGCTGAACTACTGAGTCCTGAGCCGTTTTCCGTACCGCTGGCCTCGGCGGGACGCGGCCCGGCCCGCCATACTGTCCCCTGCATGAAGCCTGACCTTCCGCGCCCCCTGATCAGCATTCTCGGCCTGGCCCTGGGCTTCGGGCTGTATGCCCTGGCCGGACGTGCCCCGGAGCCGTGGCCGGGCGTGCTGATCGGCGGGATGTTCGTGGCACTGGGCATCGTGGCCTGGTTCCACGGGCGGGGCCAGCGCTGGATTCAGGGGCTGGGCGTCCTGCTGCTGCTCTACGGGGTGGTGCGGATGCTGCTGCTTCACTGAAGGCTTTACCCCAAAAAACTTCCCAAGAAACCGAGGTTCCGAATGAAAGAAGTGCTGCTGCCCGAACTGGCCGAGAGCGTGGTCGAGGGCGAGATCCTGAAGTGGCTGGTGCAGGAGGGCGAGACGGTGGCCCTGGAACAGCCCCTGTGCGAGGTCATGACCGACAAGGTGACCGTGGAACTTCCCAGCCCCGTTGCGGGCGTGCTGTACCAGCGGCTCGCGCAGGAGGGGGACGTGGTCGCGGTTCACGCCGCCATCGCCCTGATCGCCGAACCCGGCGAGGCGGCGGGCGGGGCCGGCGTCCACAACGCGGCGGCCAGCACCGCCCCCAGCGCCACCCAGGCCATTCAGGAAACGGGCGAGAACCCCACGACCACCGACGCCGACCTGCCCACCCAGGCCGCCGAGGAACGCGAGCAGGTCGGCGGGGAGGCGGGTGGCAGCATCGTGGAGGCCGGACACGTGGCCGCCAAGAGCGACGACGACGCCAGCCTCTTCAAGGCCTTCGCCTCCGACGAGACGGTGAAGCTCGAAGGGCTGGGGAGCCGCAGCGGCAGCGGCGCGCCGGGCACCTACACGGGGGGCACCGGCAGCATCCTGAACCGGCCCCAGACGCCGGCGGGCCGCACCGACGGCCGCGTGCTGGCCGTGCCCGCCGCCCGCCAGCTCGCCCGCGAACTCGGCGTGGACCTCGCGCAGGTGCCGGGCAGTGGCCCCAACGGGCGCGTGCGCGTGCAGGACGTGACGGCGCATACGCAGAGCCAGAGCACTGCCCCGGCCCAGGCCGCGGCCCCCGCACCCCAGCCTGCCGCCGCCCCGTCCGCTCCCGCCGCTAAGGGGGCCGGGGGGATGCCCGTCGCCCCGGTGCAGTACCGCACGCCGAAGGGCTACGAGCATCTGGAAGACCGCGTGCCGCTGCGGGGGATGCGCCGCGCCATCTCCAACCAGATGCAGGCCAGCCACCTCTACACCGTCCGCACGCTGACGGTGGACGAGGTGAACATGACCCGCCTGGTCGAGTTCCGGGGCCGCGTGAAGGACGAGGCGCAGGCCGCGGGCGTGAAGCTCAGCTACCTGCCCTTCATCTTCAAGGCGGTGGCGGTCGCGCTGCGCAAGTACCCCAGCCTCAACTCCTCCTTCGACGAGGCGACGGGCGAGATCGTCATGAAGCGCTACTTCAACATCGGTATGGCGGTCGCCACCGACGCGGGCCTGACGGTGCCGGTGCTGCGCGACGTGAACCAGAAGAGCATCTTCGAGCTGGCCGGGCAGGTCACCGACCTCGCGGGCCGCGCCCAGGCGGGCAAGCTCACGCCCGACGAGCTGGCGGGCAGCACCTTCAGCGTCACCAACATCGGCTCCATCGGCGCGCTGTTCTCGTTCCCGATCATCAACGTGCCCGACGCGGCCATCCTGGGCGTCCACTCCATCGTGAAGCGCCCCATCGTAAACGAGCGTGACGAGATCGTGATCGCCCACATGATGTACCTCTCGCTCAGCTTCGACCACCGCCTGGTCGACGGGGCCGAGGCCGCCCGCTTCTGCAAGGAAGTGATCCGGCTGCTGGAGAACCCCGACCGGCTGATGCTGGAAGCGATGTAGCAGCGACCAGCGGCCAGCCGCCAGCAAGAGATCCAAAGCTGGCGGCTGGCCGCTTTGTTTTCTAAAGCATAAACCTCTGCTCAAGGGCGGGTCATGGGGGCGTCAGGTTGGGCCGGTAGGCTGGCTTCTCATAGAGGCGCGCCCCGACTTCTGCCGCGCGCCCGAGGATTGGATACAGTGACCCCGATGACCCGCATCTTCACGCTCGCCCTGACGCTGCTCGCGCTCGCCTCCCCGGCGCAGGCGCTGAAGCTGATCGTCTGGGACCGTGACCTCCAGACCAAGCTGGGGTACGGCGAGACCAGCGGGGACCGGATGAAGGTTCAGCTCGTCAAGGACTACAGCGGCCCGGTGGTCGTGCTGTTTTCCCGTGAGGAGGACGAGAAGGCCCGCGCGCTTTACCCCACGCTGCAAACCCGTTACGACGGCACGCTCCGCGCCGGACAGCTGACGCTGGACGTCCAGAACACCCCCGTGACCCTCGCCAAGTTCCTGAACGGCCTGAAACTGAACCTGGTGCTGCAACCCACCGGGCAGGTGTTCTTGCTGCCGGGCCTGAGAAGCACGGCCGACAAGGCACCGACCCCCAACGACCCGCCTGACCAAGGAGGCCGCTGAATGCTCGCACAGATTCTCGTGGTGGAGGACGATCCCCACCTCGGACCGCTGCTCAAGGAATACCTGTCGGCCGATTATCAGGTCCAGCACGCCGCGACCCTCAAGGACGCGCAGGCATGGCTGGGCACGCACTCGCCCCAGCTGATCCTGCTCGATCTGAACCTACCCGACGGCGACGGCCTCGATCTGGTGCAGGCGCTGCGGCAGTATTCCAGCACGCCGGTGCTGGTGCTGTCGGCGCGCAGCGGGGTGCAGGAGCGGGTGGCGGGCCTGAACGCGGGCGCGGACGACTACCTGACCAAGCCCTTCGCCATGCCCGAACTCGACGCGCGCATCACGGCCCTGCTGCGCCGCACCGCTGCCGGGACGGGCGTCAACTTGGGCAACACCAGCCTCAGCACCAGCAGCCTGCTGCTCACCGTGAACGACAAGAACGTGAACCTCACCGAACACGAGGCGCGCATTCTGGAGCTGATGATGCGCACGCCCGAACGGGTCTTCTCGCGCGCCGACATCGAGTCGCACCTGTACGGCTGGGAGACACCCAACAGCAACAGCGTGGAGGTCCGGATTTCGCAGCTCCGCAAGAAGCTGGAGCACGCGGCCAGCGACCTGAGAATCCGCACCATCCGCAACGTCGGCTACGTCCTGCAAACCTGAGCGCCCCCTCGAACGACACCCAAACGGACGAGACCCAGACCATGCTGCCCTCCCACGCGCCCCCCGTGCCTGCCCGCTCGCCCGGCAGCCGGGGGGCGTGCTGCGGCGGGAGGACGCCGTGACCCGCCCGGCTTCCCGGCATACGGCCCCCCTGCACACCGCCCGCGTGGCGTGGCGGCACAGCCTGCGCTTCCGGCTGGCGCTGGTCTACACGCTGGTGGCCCTGGCCCTGGTCAGCATGATCGGCCTGGGCGTGATGACGCTGCTGCTCCGGAGCATGGACCAGCAGTTCCAGACCCGGCTGGACGAACGGGCGGACACGCTGGCCGAGGCGTTCCTGACGGGCGGGCAGGGGCTGGGCAAGTCACCGGGCGGCACCGGCACCTACACCATGATCATCGACGAGGACGGGCAGGTGCAGGCGGCCACCCCCAGCCTGCGGCAGTACGACAAAGCGCCCTTTCCCTTCGGCGGGCAGGCGGTGGTGGAGCTGAACGGCTCCCCGGCGCGCACGGCGACCCGCAAGCTGGGGGACTTCGGGACGCTGTGGGTGGCCCTGCCGGAAGACGCCCTGCTGGACGCCCGCCAGAGCGCCACCCGCGCGCTGCTGCTGGCCCTGCTGGTCACGCCCGCGCTGATGCTGCTGGTGGGCTGGTGGGTGGGCAAGCGGGCGCTGGCCGACCTGGAGGGGGCCGCCGACCTGGCCGACCGCATCGACCCCACCCGCAGCGTCGCCACCCTGCCCCTGCCGGGGCGCGAGGACGAGGTTCACCGCCTGCTGGCGGCCCTCAACCGCCTGCTGGTCCGCATCGAGGCCGTGCAGGCCCGCGAGAAGCAACTGCTGGGGCAGATCGTGCACGAGCTGGGCGCGCCGCTGACGGTCCTCAAGGCCAGCCTGTCGCGCGCCGCCGAGCGCACCGGCGACCCCGAGGTGACGCGCGCCGCCCTGGTCACCGACGAGCTGACCTTTACCACCCAGGACCTGATGCAACTCGCCCGCGGGCAACTGGAAATGAAGGTCGCCTGGCACTTCATTCCCGCCGCCACCCTGCGCGGGCGGCTGGACCGGCTGGTGCCGGGCACGGGCTTCGCGGGCGACTGGGGCGGCATGCTGCTGTGCGACCCCGACCGGCTGACCCAGGCGCTGCGCAACCTGCTCGCCAATGCCCGCCGCGCCGCCGGGCCGGAGGGCACCGTCACCCTGACGCTGACCGAGACGCCCGACCACGTGACCTTTAGGGTGCAGGACAGCGGCCCCGGCCTGCCCCCCGAACTGGGCGAGCGCATCTTCGAGCCGTTTATCAGCGGCAGCGGCAGCAGTGGCTTGGGCCTGAGCGTGTCGCGCCAGATCGCCGTGCTGCACGGCGGTACCCTGACAGGCGGGAACGCACCGGGCGGCGGTGCCCAGTTCGTCCTGACGCTCCCCGGCGTGGCCCTGGGCGACGACGAGGAGGAAGGGGTGGAGGAGGCGGAAACGCCTGTGCGGGTTTCGTAACGATGCCACCAGGCGTCCACGGGTGAAACGTGGGTGCTCCACGCCCACTTTCGAACCTGTGCCGGACCGCCGACTCGCTATCCTGCCCGCGTGACCACCACGACCGCACAGGCGGAACTGCACGCGCTGCTCACCCTGCGATTCACGCCCGGCCTGGGACCCCGGCGCATCGAGAACCTGCGGCGGCACTTCGGCAGCACGGGCGCGGCCCTGGGCGCACCCCTGACGGCACTGCGGGGCGTGCCCGGCCTGGAGGCCCGGTCGGTGGCAGGCATCGGCACCGCCAAGCCGCGCGAGCAGGCGGAGGCCGAGCTGGTCAAGGCGCGGCAGGAGGGCGTGATGCTGCTGGGCCGTGGTCTGGAGGGCTACCCCCCTGCCCTGGAAGCCCTGGACGACCCCCCGCCGGTCCTGTGGGTGAGGGGCGACCTCCCCGACTTTCCGGTCGTGCCACGGGCCGTGGGCATCGTGGGGACGCGCGGGGCCAGTCCCCATGCCCTGAGCCTGACGCGGGCGCTGGCCGCCGACCTCGCGCGGGCCGGGGTGGTGGTGGTCAGCGGCCTGGCGCGGGGCGTGGACACCGCCGCGCACGAGGCGAGCGTGGACGCGGGCGGCCTCAGCGTGGGGGTGCTGGGCAGCGCCGTGAACGTCATCTACCCCGGTGAAAACACCGGCCTCGCACGCCGCCTCACCCTGGTCAGCGAGTACCCGCTGGGAACCGGCCCCGCCCAGCACCACTTCCCGACACGCAACCGCCTGATCGCGGCCCTGTCGGCAGGCACGCTGGTCGTGGAGGGGGAGCTGAGAAGCGGCTCGCTGATCACCGCCACCCACGCCCTGGAATGTGGCCGCACCGTCTTCGCCGTGCCGGGCCGCGCCGGGGACCCCCGCGCCGCCGGGCCGCACCGCCTGCTGCGCGAGGGGGCCGTGCTGACCGAGACGGCCCAGGACATCCTGAACGAGCTGAACTGGGGGGAGGCTCCCGCCGCCCCGGCCCCCGACCTTCCGCCCGAGCAGGCCCGCGTCTACGCCGCCCTCACCACCCCCGCCACCCTCGACGACCTGCAAGGGGCCAGCGGCCTCGCGCTGCCCGACCTCCAGACCGCGCTGGTGATGCTGCAACTCCTGGGCCTGGCCGAGGAAGTGGGCGGACGCTGGGCGCGGCGGTAGGGGAGGGGAGAGGTGCTGCCCACCGACGCCGAAGCCCGCGTGCTGACCGCCCTGCGCGAGGGGGCCGAACTCGTCCGGCATGTCCGGCAGACCGGGCGCGGCCCCTACTACACCCTGGCGGGCCGGCGGCTGAGCATGGTGACCCTCAAGGAACTGGAGGGCCGCCGGCTGGTGGCGCTGGAGGGCGGAAGCGGGCAGGCCAGGGCGGCCTACACCCTCACACCGGCGGGAGAGGCGGCCCTGGCGGCGTGGGAAGCAGAACGCCGGGGCCGTCTCCGGCTCCCCTGACGCGCCATGGGGGAGGGGAGTCAGGTGTGCTGCGGCCCGTAGTCCTTTTCCACGTCCACGCGCGGCGGTCCGGGCAGCGTGACCCCTTCCCGCGCCTCCTCCAGCAGTTCCAGCAACAGCACCCGCAGCCCCACCGTCAACGCTCCGCCCTCCCCGGCCACGCCGTCCGAGCGGGGATCGAGCGTCAGGGTCCAGCCCCCGCCCGGCCACTCCACCCGCGTGGTCAGGCCCTCCCCCCGGCCCAGCATGGCGACCTCCAGATCGTCGAGGCGGACGCGGACCCGGCCGGACGTGAAACGCACCTTCATGCGGCCCAGTCTAGGGCCGTGGGATGCTGCGGCATGACAGAGCCAGAGATGACCGGGACAGAGACGACCGGGACAGAACTGCACGTGCTGGTCCTGGGCGGCACGCAGTTCGTCGGCAGGCACATCGTGGAGGCGCTTCTCGCGGCGGGGCACCGGGTCAGCGTGCTGACGCGCGGGCGCACGCTGGACGAGCTGCCAGAGACGGTGGAACGCCTGAAGGGGGACCGCGACGAGGGTCAGGCGGGCCTAACGGCGCTCTCGGGCCGCACCTGGGACGCCTGCGTGGACGTGAGCGGCTACACGCCCCGGCAGGTGCGCGCGAGTGCCGAGCGGCTGCGGGACTCCGTGCAGCGGTATGTCTTTATCAGCACCGGCAGCGTCTACGCCGAGCAGCACCGCCACCCCATCCGCGAGGACGACCCCCTGCTGCCCGCCGCCGCCGAGGACCTGACCGAGGTCACGGGTGAGACGTATGGTCCCCTCAAGGTCACCTGCGAGCGCATCGTGGAGGAGGTCTACGGCGAGCGGGCCACCATCCTGCGCCCCCAGATCGTGGCCGGGCCGTACGACCCCACCGGGCGCTACACGTCCTGGATTGACCGGGTGGCGGCGGGCGGAGCATTCCTGGCCCCCGGCGACGGCACGGACTTCGTGCAGGTGATCGACGCCCGCGACCTCGCCCACTTCACCGTGACCGTGCTGGAGGAGGATGTGCCGGGGATATTCAACCTGGCCGGGCCGCGCCTGAGCTGGCGTGAGTTTCTGGACACGGCGCGGGAAGCGACCGGCGCGGATGCCCGCCCCGTCTGGGTGGACGCGGCGACGCTGGAGGCGCAGGACGTGGGCTGGCGCGAGTTGCCCGTCTGGCTGCCCGCAGACAGCGAGCAGGGCGGCCTGATGGACATGGACAACGGGCGGGCGCGGGCGGCAGGCCTGACGCTCCGGGACCCCCTCACCACCGCACGCGAGACCCGAGGCTGGAGCGCGGGCACACCCCAGAAGACCTTTCTGACCCGCGAGCGGGAGGCGGAGGTGCTGGCCGCGCAGGAAGAGCAGTGACGCCATGAACCCCGGCCTGAGCCTGGTGTGGGAGCGGACGGTCAACATCGCGCGCAGTCTCGTCGCGGCGCTGCCGAACGTGCTGCTGGCACTCTTCATCTTCGGGCTGTTCTGGCTGCTGTCGCGGGGACTGGTGGCCCTGCTGGGGCGGGTGCTGCGGCGCGCCGGGCAACCGCCCAGCGTGGGGCGGGCGCTGGGGCAGGTGCTGAACATCGTGGTGCTGACCGTGGGCGTGCTGGTGGCCGCCACGATCATCTTTCCCACCCTGAATGCCGCCACGCTCTTCAGCACGCTGGGGTTCGGCAGCGTCGCCATCGGCTTCGCCTTCAAGGACATCTTCCAGAACCTGCTGGCGGGCCTCCTGATCCTGCTCACGCGGCCCTTTCAGATTGGGGACCAGATCATCAGCGGCACGACCGAGGGCACCGTGGAGGATATCCAGGTCCGGGCCACCGTCGTCCGCACCTACGACAACCGCAAGGTGGTGATTCCCAACAGCGACCTCTACACGGGGCGCGTGATCGTGAACACCGCCTTCGACCAGCGGAGCGTGAGTGTGCCCCTGACGCTGCCCTACGGCACCGACCTGGAAAAGGCAAGGGGACTGCTGGTCGAGGCGGCGCGGGGCGTGGAAGGCCTGGCCCAGAACCCGCCCCCCAGCGTGGCCGTGACGGACCTCACCTCCGGTGGCGTGGCGGTGAGCCTGCGCTACTGGGTGGACCCGCCCCACCGCCGCGACGTGACCGCCTCGACCGACCAGGTGCTGACCGCGGTCCAGGCCCGGCTGAGCGAGGCGGGCGTGAACCTCAGCCCCCCGCAGGGCGTGGCCGTGACCCTGGACCCCGCGGGGCCGCTGCGCGTGCAGGTGGAGGGGCCGGAAGGTGCGGGGCCGGAGGGGCCGGAGCGCGAGTGAAGCTCCCGTCTCTCTCCCGCCTGCCCAGAGAGAAGGGGAGGGGCCAGTGGTATGCTGGCCGCGCAAGACTGAGCGGCCCGCATGAAGGGGGAGGTGCGCCTTATCACGCAGGAAATCTGGGCGGACGTGCTGGGGTACGTCCGCAAAAACATCTCGGAAGTCGAGTATCACACCTGGTTCGCGCCGGTGAAGAATCTGGGCGTGCAGGACGGGGCGCTGGTGCTCGGCGTGCGGAACTCCTTCGCGCAGGAGTGGTTCCGCAAACATTATCTGGAGCTGCTGGAAGACGCCCTGCGCGAGCTGGGGGCGCAGAACCCGCAGGTGAGCTTTCAGGTGCTGCCCGCCGCGCAGGATGCCCTGCTGCTGCCCAGCGACCCGCCGCCGGCGGCCTCACCCCCCGGCAGGCCCACCGGCCGGCCTCCGCTGGGGCAGCCCATCTCCCCGGTGCCCGGCGAGAACCGCAAGTCCCTGAATCCCAAGTACACCTTCGAGAACTTCGTGGTGGGGCCGAACAACAACCTCGCGCACGCGGCGGCGCTCGCGGTGGCCGAGTCGCCGGGCCGGGCGTACAATCCGCTGTTCATCTACGGGGACGTGGGCCTGGGCAAGACGCACCTGATGCACGCGGTGGGGCACTACATCATGGAGCGCTTCCCCGACAAGCGCATCGAGTACGTCTCTACCGAGTCCTTTACCAACGAGCTGATCAACGCCATCCGCGACGACAAGACCACCCAGTTCCGCAACCGCTACCGCTCGGTCGACCTGCTGCTGGTCGACGATATCCAGTTCCTGGCGGGCAAGGAGCGCACGCAGGAGGAGTTCTTCCACACCTTCAACGCGCTCTACGAGAACCACAAACAGATCATCCTGAGTTCGGACCGGCCCCCCAAGGACATCCAGACACTCGAAGGCCGCCTGCGCAGCCGCTTCGAATGGGGACTCATCACCGATATCCAGTCGCCCGAGTTCGAGACGCGGGTGGCGATCCTCAAGATGAACGCCGAACACAACCGCATCGACATCCCGCAGGAGGTGCTGGAGCTGATCGCGCGGCAGGTCACCAGCAACATCCGCGAGCTGGAGGGGGCGCTGATGCGGGTGGTGGCCTTTGCCAGCCTGAACAGTGTGCCCTTTTCGCGCGCGGTGGCCGCCAAGGCCCTCAGCAACGTGTTCGCGCCGCAGGAAGTCAAGCTGGAGATGGGCGAGGTGCTGCGCGCAACTGCCGGCCATTTCGGCCTGCCGCCAGAAGTGATTCGCGGGGCCGGCCGCGCCCGCGACGTGGTGGTGCCCCGTCAGGTCGCCATGTACCTGATCCGCGAGCTGACGGAACACTCGCTCCCGGAAATCGGCCAGTTCTTCGGCCGCGACCACTCGACCGTGATGCATGCCGTGTCAAAGGTGACCGAGCAGATGGGCAAGGAGCCGGAACTGACGGCCTCGGTTGATGCCCTGCGACGACAACTTCAGGATGTGGAAGATGAGGAAAAACATGCGTAACCTCATCTCCCTTTTCGCTGATGGCAAAATAAGTTCCAAAATCTGTTCCAAAACCGCGTGCCAAGTTTCACTATCTGTGGATAAGGTTGTGGAAAACCCCGAAAACCTGTGGATAACTCGCCATTTTCTGTGGATAAAATTGTGGAAAAATACCCCAGTTATCCACAGGCGGCTGGGCCTGTGGATAAGTACCCCAGTTATCCACAGGTTATCCACAGGTTTTGACGGTTATCCACAGGGTGCATGTGGATAACTTTTCCGCACCTGGCGCGGCCCGAGGCCACTTATCCACAGTTTCCACAGGCCCTACTACTACTACTACTATCTTTTTAATTTAATAGAAACAGTTAAAAGATAGGACCGCATCCCCGAGAGGGACCAGAGAGGAAGATCATGAGAGCGCATGTCACCAAGAAAACCCTGAGCGAAGGTCTGGGCCTTCTGGAACGTGTCATTCCCAGCCGCAGCAGCAACCCCCTGCTCACCGCCCTGAAGGTGGAGGCCAGTGATGCGGGCCTGACCCTCAGCGGGACCAACCTCGAAATCGACCTGTCGTGCTTCGTGCCGGCGGAAGTGCAGGAGCCAGCCAGCTTCGTGGTGCCCGCCCACCTGTTCGCGCAGATTGTGCGGAATCTGGGCGGGGAACTGGTGGAACTGGAAATCACCGCCCAAGAACTCTCGGTGCGGGCGGGCGGCAGCGATTTCAAGCTCCAGACGGGGGACCTGGAAGCGTACCCGCCGCTCTCCTTCCCCGCCCATGCCGACGTCAGCCTCGACGCGGCAGAGCTGGCCCGCGCCTTCAGCAGCGTGCGCTACGCGGCGAGCAACGAGGCGTTTCAGGCGGTCTTCCGAGGCATCAAGCTCGAGCACCGGCCCGAAGCGGCGCGCGTGGTCGCCTCGGACGGCTACCGGGTCGCCATCCGGGACTTTCCGGCCAGCGGCGACGGCCGGAATCTGATCGTTCCCGCCCGCAGCGCCGACGAGCTGATCCGCGTGCTGCGCGACGGCGAGGCCCGCTTCACCTACGGCGAGGGGCTGCTGAGCGTGACCACCGACCGCGTCCGTATGAACCTCAAGCTGCTCGACGGCGAGTTTCCCGACTACGAGCGCGTGATTCCGCGCGACATCAAGCTCCAGGTCACGCTGCCAGCCACCGCGCTCAAGGAGGCTGTAAACCGCGTGGCCGTGCTGGCCGACAAGAACGCCAACAACCGCGTCGAGTTCCTGGTGTCGGAAGGCAAGCTGCGCCTGGCAGCCGAGGGCGACTACGGGCGCGCGCAGGACACGCTGGACGTGGTGCAGGGCGGCTCCGAGCCGGCGATGAGCCTCGCCTTCAACGCCCGGCACGTCCTCGATGCCCTGGGGCCGATCGAGGGGGACGCCGAGCTGCTGTTCTCCGGCTCCACCAGCCCCGCCATCTTCCGCGCGAGCGGGGGGGGCGGCTACATGGCGGTCATGGTCACGCTGCGCGTTTAAGGGGCCTCTGGAGGGCGGCGCGGGCCATCTGTGGGTCCTGGTGTGTCCCGGCTTAGACCGGGTGCACCCACATCTGACACGGGGCGCTTATAGTGTCCGGGCTACACCTACTCCCCCAACCGTGAACTGGGGCGTGGGGCTGAATTCTGGGAGGCTGAAGCATGAACATCGAAAAAGTCACCGCTCGTGAAGTGCTGGACTCGCGTGGGAATCCGACCGTCGAGGCGGAAGTCTTCCTCGACAGCGGGTTCTCGGGCCGCGCCATCGTGCCCAGCGGGGCCAGCACCGGCACCCATGAGGCGCTCGAACTGCGCGACGGGGACGGACGGTACGGCGGCAAGGGCGTCCTGAAGGCCGTCCAGAACGTGAACGAGGCCCTCGGCCCCGCCGTGGTGGGCCTGGACGCCTCCGACCAGGGCGCAGTGGACGCGGCGATGCTCGAACTCGACGGCACGCCCAACAAGGGCCGCCTGGGCGGGAACGCGATCCTGGCGGTCAGCCTCGCCACCGCCCGCGCCGCCGCGAACGAGCTGGACGTGCCCCTCTACCGCTACCTGGGCGGCAGCAACGCCAAGACGCTGCCCGTGCCGATGATGAACGTGATCAACGGCGGCGCGCACGCCGACAACAACGTGGACTTCCAGGAGTTCATGGTGATGCCGGTGGGTGCCCCCACCTTCCGCGAGGCGCTGCGCTACGGCGCGGAAACCTTCCACGCGCTGAAAAAGGTCCTCTCGGGCCGCGGCTACAACACCAACGTGGGCGACGAGGGCGGCTTTGCCCCCGACCTTAAGAGCAATGAGGAGGCGCTGGAAGTCCTGCTGGAGGCCATCCAGAAGGCCGGGTACGAGCCGGGCAAGGACATCGCCATCGCCCTCGATCCCGCCGTGACCGAGCTGTACAAGGGCGGCCAGTACCACCTGGAAAGCGAGGGCCGCACCCTCTCCACCGCCGAGATGATCGACTTCTGGGCCGACTGGACCTCCCGTTATCCCATCGTGAGCATCGAGGACGGCCTGGCGGAAGACGACTGGGATGGCTGGCAGCAGCTCACCCAGCGCCTGGGGGACCGCGTGCAACTCGTCGGTGACGACCTGTTCGTGACCAACCCCGAGCGCCTCGCCCGCGGCATCGAGACGGGCGTGGGCAACGCGATCCTGGTCAAGGTGAACCAGATCGGCACCCTGACCGAGTCGATGGATGCCATCGAACTCGCCAAGCGCAGCCGCTACGGCACCGTCATCAGCCACCGCTCGGGCGAATCCGAGGACGCCTTCATCGCCGACCTTGCCGTCGCCACCAACGCCGGGCAGATCAAGACCGGCAGCGCCAGCCGCTCCGACCGCATCGCCAAGTACAACCAGCTCCTGCGCATCGAGGACCAGCTCGGCGAGCAGGCGGTGTACCTGGGCCGCCGGGCGCTGAGGTAAAGGAAGCTCTCAGCCGTTAGCCATCAGCGGTCAGCAAAACCTGAAGGCTGACGGCTGAGCGCTGAAAGCTTCTCTGGAAGGGATTCCAACCATGAAACACTTTGACAGAGCAACCAAGATCGTCGCCACCATCGGCCCGGCGAGCCGGGATCCGCAGACGTTGGGGCGGATGATCGACGCGGGGCTGAACGTGGTCCGGATGAACTTCAGCCACGGGGAACCGGAAGATCACCGCCAGACGGTGCAGATGGTGCGGGAACTCGCGGCGCGCAAGGGCGTGACCATCGGTATCCTGCAAGACCTCCAGGGGCCGAAGATCCGGGTGGGCCGCTTCCGGGAGGGCGCGGTCACGCTGGAAACCGGGCAGAAGTTCACCATCACGATGGACGACGTGGAGGGCGACGAGACCCGCGTGGGCAGCACCTACAAGGGTCTGGCGCTGGACGTGCATCCCGGCATGATCCTGCTGCTCGACGACGGCAACCTGGCGCTCAGGGTGGAGCAGGTGCGCGGCCAGGACATCCTGACCACCGTCGTGATCGGCGGCGTGCTGAAGAACAACAAGGGCATCAACGTGCCCCAGGCCGACCTGGCCGTGCCCGCGCTGTCCGACAAGGACGTGAACGACATGGAGTTCGGGGCGCAGCTCGGCGTGGATTGGGTGGCGCTGTCGTTCGTGCGCTCGCGCGACGACCTGCTGCTGGCCCGGCACTACCTCGCGCGCTTCGGCAGCCGCGCGAAGCTGATGGCGAAGATCGAGAAGCCGCAGGCCGTGGACCGCTTCGGCGACATCCTCAAGGAGGTGGACGGCATCATGGTGGCGCGCGGCGACCTGGGGGTGGAGATGCGCCCCGAGCAGGTGCCCACCATCCAGAAGCGCCTGATTCGCCTGTGCCGCGAGGCCGGGAAGCCAGTGATCACCGCCACGCAGATGCTGGAGAGCATGATCAACCTGCCCCGCCCCACCCGCGCCGAGGCCTCCGACGTCGCCAACGCGATCTACGACGGCACCGACGCCGTGATGCTCAGCGCCGAGTCGGCGGCGGGGCACTACCCGGTCGAGGCGGTCGCCATGATGGACCGCATCGCCCGCGAGGCCGAGGGCAGCGAGCACTACAAGCTGCTTCAGCAGCAGGCGGTGATCGAGACCGAACTCGCGCAGGATTCCATAGCCTTTGCCGCCTGCTCCATCGGGGAGAAGCTGGAAGCCTCCGCCATCGTGACCTTTACCAGCACCGGAGGCGCGGCGACGCGGGTGGCGAAGTACCGCCCGCCCCTCGCCATTCTGGCCCTGACCCCCAACGAGCAGACCCGCAACCAGCTCGCCCTCTCCTGGGGCGTCGTGCCGCTGCTTAGCGAGGACCCGCACGACACCGACGACATGGTCCGCATCGCCAACGACGAGCTGAAGAAAAGCGGCCTCGCGGACGTGACCGACCGCTACGTGATCACCGCTGGCGTGCCCTTCGGTGTACGCGGCACCACCAACATGCTGCGTGTCGAACGGCTGCGTGAGGAAGACCTGAGCGAACGGGTTTAAATCTTCACCCGGCCTTCAAAAGAAACAGCTCCCGGTTCTCATACGGGGGCTGTTTCGTTTTTTATCCACAGGGAGCGGGTTTTTCCACACCCTCTGTGTGGATAACTTTTGGACCACGGGCCATGAGCGGTGGGTCAGGATGTTATCCACAGCACTCGGGGTTGTCCACAGTAGTCTGTGCAAAACTTTCCCGCCTCGCGGCCCTGCTGGAAGTGGCTGACAGGTCCATGAAGGCCCCGTGAAGGAGCCGGGAGGGTCAGGACCCCAGAACCAGCCGCGCGAAGCGGTCCTTGCCCTTCTGAATGACCGCGCCGCCCTCCCGCGCCAGGTCTTCCTGGCCCAGGGTGCCCTGCGCCTCGGTGTACGTCTCGCCGTTCAGTCGCAGGCCCCGGTTCTGGATCAGCTTGCGGGCCGCGCCGTTGCTGGGTTCCAGGCCCGCCAGCACGATCAGCCGCGCCATGCTGACGCCGTTCTCACCCAGCTCCTCCCGGGAAACCGTGACGGTGGGGAGATTCTCGGGGATGCCGCCTTTCGCCACCGACCGGAAGCGCTCCTCGGCGGCGTCCAGGTCCGCTTCGGGGTGCAGCCAGGCGACCACCTCGCGGGCGAGTTCGCGGTGCGCGGCGACCGGGTGCCCGGCCAGCAGTTCCTGAATCCGGTCCTGCGGCAGGTCGGTCAGCAGGGTGAAGTAGTTGGGCAGCAGGGGGTCGGGCACCTTCATCAGCCCCGCGAACATCACGTCCGGGGCGTCGGTCAGGCCGATGTAGTTGTCCAGGCTCTTGGACATCTTCTCGGTGCCGTCCAGGCCGACCAGCAGCGGCAGCGTCATCACCACCTGGGGTTCCTGGCCGTAGTCGCGTTGCAGCGCCCGGCCCACCAGGTTGTTGAACAGTTGGTCGGTGCCGCCCAGCTCGACATCGGCGTGGAGCGCCACGCTGTCGTAGCCCTGGGTGATGGGGTAGAGCAGCTCGTGCAGGCTGATGGGCGTCCCGGCACTCAGCCGCTTGGTAAAGTCGTCGCGTTCCAAAATGCGGGCCACGGTGTATTTGCTGGCGAGGCGGATCACGTCGGCGTAGCCCATCGGCTCCAGCCACTCGCCGTTGAAGCGGATTTCCAGCAGCTCCGGGTCATCGCGCAAGATCAGCTTGCACTGCTCCAGGTAGCTCTGGGCGTTGGCACGGGTTTGCTCCAGCGTCAGCGGCGGGCGCGTCTTGGACTTGCCGCTGGGGTCGCCGATCATCGCAGTGAAGTCGCCGATAACGAGGATAACTTTGTGCCCCAAGTCCTGAAACTGCCGCATCTTCATCAGGGGTACGGCGTGCCCCAGGTGCAGGTCCGGGCGGGTGGGGTCGGCGCCGAGCTTGACGCGCAGCGGTTTACCCTTCTCCAGCTTGCGGCGCAGGTCGTCCTCGGTCACGAGGTCCACCACGCCGCGCCTCAGGATGGCGAGCTGTTCTTCGACGGGCAGGTTCCGGCGGATGTCGTTCATGGGCACTCCCAAAGGAAAGGGCGGCGCACTCGCTGTTCGCAAAGTACGCCGCCTCGGGGTTGGATTTCAGGCTATGACTGACCCTCCCACCTAGCGGCGGGGTCGATATGCACGTCGGGTCAGACGCCTCATGGGGTGCAGTGTAGCAGGGCGGCCAGCTTCTGGTCACGGGCTTCCGGTAGCCTGCTTTCCGTGAAGACCATGCACGAGTTGCGGACCACCTTTCCCCGCGCGGGCCGCCTGGAGTGGATCGGGCTGCGCGAGGCCCGCCGTGCCCCCGTCCGCCCCGTGCCGGAAGCGGAGGTGCATCCGCTGGTGGGCTTGATCGGGGACCACGGCAAGGTGGCCCCGCCCCGGCTGCGCGCCCTGACCGGCGAGCCGGGCGAGGTAGTCGCACCGGGCGCAGCCCAGCCCATTCCCGGTGGCCCCGGACGGCGGCAGGTCACGCTGCTCCAGGCCGAGCATCTGCCCGTGATCGCGGCGCTGGCCGGGCTGGAGGAGGTCCGGCCCGAGGCGCTGCGCCGCAACCTCCTGATCGGCGGCATTCCGCTGCTGGCCCTCAAGAACGCCCGTTTCCGGGTGGGCGAGGTGGTGCTGGAGGGCACCGGGGAATGCCACCCCTGCTCCCGGATGGAGGAGACGCTGGGCGAGGGCGGCTACAACGCGGTACGCGGGCACGGCGGCCTGACGGCGCGGGTGATTTCCGGCGGCATCATCCGGGTGGGCGACCCGGTCGTGTTTCTGGAAGCGGGCGCGGCGGGCTGACCGTATGCTGGGCGGGTGAGCCGTCCCCTG
Source organism: Deinococcus carri (assembly GCF_039545055.1). Taxonomy (NCBI): domain Bacteria; kingdom Thermotogati; phylum Deinococcota; class Deinococci; order Deinococcales; family Deinococcaceae; genus Deinococcus; species Deinococcus carri. Next base: position 9,730 of record NZ_BAABRP010000016.1, on the reverse strand, counting down.
CCGCCTCCCCGCCCGTCCGCCTCGCGCACGCTCGCGCGGGCCTTTGGGTTCACGCGGCTGATCGTGGAACTGGGGGTGCTGAGTTCCTTCGCCTTCAGCCTGGTGCTGTTTATCGCCGCCATCGGGCAGGCGTACCGCACCATCGGGGACGCCTTCCGGCACCTGGGCGAGGAAGGCACCACCAAGCACCTTCTGATCGCCGCCGTCGAGCAGGCCGACACGCTGCTGGTGGGGGTGGCGCTCCTGATCATCAGCCTGGGCCTCCAGGCCCTCTTTATCGGGCAGCTTCGCAACGTGCCCGCTTGGCTGCACGTCCACAGCTTCGACGACCTCAAGCAGAAGCTGATCGGCGTGGTGATCACGGCGCTGGCGGTCAATTTCTTCGCGGTGGCGCTGGAATGGACCGGCGGCACCGAGATTCTGGCCTACGGGACCGCCGTCGCCGCCGTGATTCTGGCGGTAGGGGCCTACAGCGTGGTGCTGCGCGGCCAGACTCCAGATGACCAGTCTCCGGAGCAGGTGGAGGAGGGGAGGCCCGATGAAGACCCCCACCCTTGACGCCCGCCTGGAAGCCGTGCTGGACCTGATTCGTGCCGGGGTTCACGCCGATATCGGCTCCGACCACGCGCACCTGCCCATCCGGCTCGTGCGGGAGGGGCGGGTGACGCGCGGGGTGGTGGTGGAGCTGAACCCCGGTCCCCTCGCGCTGGCCCGGCGCAACGTGGCCCGAGCGCGGCTGGAAGACCGGCTGGAGGTCCGCGAGGGCGACGGCTTCGCGCCCCTGGCCCCCGGCGAGGTGGACAGCGCCAGCCTGACCGGGATGGGCGCGGGCACGATGGCGGGCATCCTGCGCCGGGCGGGGGAAAGGTTGCCGCCCGCGCTGGTCGTGCAGCCCAACGACTCACCCCGGCCCCTGCGCGTCTGGGCACGCGAACACGGCTACCACCTGACGCACGAGCGTCTGATTCCGGGCTACTGGCCCTATCCGGTGCTGCGGCTGGAGCGCCGGAACGGCCCCGACCCGGCCTACGCGGGCCTGCCCCCGGACGCCGCCCTGCGCTACGGCCCCCACCTGCTGCGCGAGGGTCCGGCACTGCTGCGGGGGCAGGTGCGCGCGGACCTCACCCGCCTGGCCCCGCTCGCCGCGCCGGGCCGCACGGCCCAGACCGAGCTGGAGGCGGCGCGGGCGGCCTGGGCGGTGCTGGAGCCGTAGGGCAGCGGGCGCAAAGGGGAGTGTGGGAGCGCTGATTCCGCACGGGAGGCGTTGGGCTTCCTGACGCCTGGCTGCTGGAAGCTGGCGGCTGGCCGCCTCCCCACGCTTGTCTCCGGGCAGCGGCCTTCCCAGTCCCTGCTCCGCAAGCTCTGTCCCCGCTCAAGACCGGCCCGCCCCGTCCCTCACGCCTGGCCGGTACACTGGCCCCCATGAGTGCCGAACAACAGGGGCAGCCGCAGGGGCAACAGAATGTCGATCAACTGAGCGTCAACACCATCCGGACGCTCGCCATTGACGCGGTGCAGCGGGCCAACAGCGGGCACCCCGGCGCGCCGCTGGGCATGGCCCCGATGGGCTACGTGCTGTGGCAGAAGTTCCTGCACCACAACCCGCAGAATCCCGAGTGGCCGGGCCGCGACCGCTTCGTGCTGTCGGCGGGGCACGCCAGCATGTTGATCTACTCGCTGCTGCACCTGACCGGCTACGACATGCCGCTCGAAGACCTCAAGAACTTCCGCCAGTGGGGCAGCAAGACCCCCGGCCACCCCGAGTTCTTCCACACCAAGGGCCTCGACGCCACCACCGGTCCGTTGGGACAGGGCGCGGCGATGACGGTCGGCATGGCGATGGCCGAGCATCACCTCGCCGCGTGCTACAACCGCGAGGGCTTTCCCATCTTCGACAACTACGTGTACTCGATCCTGGGTGACGGCGACCTCCAGGAGGGTGTGAACCACGAGGCCGCGTCGCTGGCGGGGCACCTCAAGCTGGGCAAGCTGATCTGGCTGCACGACGACAACCAGGTGCAGCTCGACACCGCCACCTTCGAGGCCGTGAACGAGGACACCGCCGAGCGCTACCGCGCCTACGGCTGGGAAGTGCTGCGCGTGCAGGACGGCAACAACCTCACCGAGATCGAGAACGCGATCCGGCAGGCCCGGACCAACCTGGACCAGCCCACCCTGATCCAGATTCGCACCGTGATCGGCTTCGGCAGCCCCCGCGCGGGCACCAGCAAGGCGCACGGTGAACCGCTGGGCGAGGAGGGCGTGCAGGAAACCAAGGCCGCCCTGGGCTGGGACTACCCGCCCTTCACGGTGCCCGACGAGGTGCGGGCCAACATGGACGCCCGTGAGCGCGGCGCGCAGCAGGAGGCCGAGTGGCAGGCCCTGATGGACCGCTACCGCGCCGAATACCCCGAGCTGGGGGCCGAGGTGGACGCCCTACTGGCGCGCGAGCTGCCCGCCAACCTGGCCGAAGTCCTGCCCTCCTACGAGGTGGGCGGCAAGCCCATTGCCACCCGCAACGCGAGCGGCGAGGTGATCAACGCGCTGGCGAAGGTCGTGCCCGGCCTGATGGGCGGCAGCGCGGACCTCTCGGGCAGCACCAAGACCACCATCAAGGACGGCGGCGTGCTGGAACCCGGCCACTACCAGGGCCGCAACGTGTATTTCGGCGTGCGCGAGTTCGGCATGGCCGCCGCCGCCAACGGCCTCTCGCTGTACGGCGGGCTGCGCCCGCTGGTGGGCACCTTCCTGGTGTTCGCGGACTACCTCAAGCCCGCCTTCCGCCTCTCGGCGATCCAGATGCAGCCCGTCACCTACGTCCTGACGCACGATTCCATCGGCCTGGGCGAGGACGGCCCCACCCACCAGCCCATCGAGCAGCTCGCCATGCTGCGCGCGGTGCCGGGTGCCCACGTGATCCGCCCCGCCGATGCTAACGAGACGGCGGCGGCCTGGCAGATGGCGCTGGAATACGGCAAGGGGCCGACGGCGCTGGCCCTCTCCCGCCAGGACCTCCCGGTGCTGCCGCGCAACCACGCGGGCGTGAGGAAGGGGGCCTACGTCGTCCGCGACGCGGAGGGCGCACAGGTGATCCTGATCGCCACCGGCTCGGAAGTCAGCCTGGCCCTCGACGCCGCCGAGGCCCTGGCCGGGGAAGGCGTCCAGGCGCGCGTCGTCTCGATGCCCTGCATGGAAGTCTTCCGCGAGCAGGACGCCAGCTACAAGGCCAGCGTGCTGACGCCCGGCGTGAAGCGTGTCGCCATCGAGGCTGCCAGCAAGCAGCCCTGGTACGAGTGGGTCGGCACGGACGGCGCGGTGATCGGCATGGACACCTTCGGCGCGTCGGCCCCCGCCAAGGTGCTGTTCGAGAAGTTCGGGTTCAGCGTGCCGAACGTGGTGAAGGTGGTCCGGGGCGTGCTGGAGGGCTGACCGGCCATCACCATCAAACAGAAGCGTCCACGTCCCGCAGAGGGGGTGGACGCTTTCTGCTGGCCGGAATCAGGCGTCGACGTCGGGTTCGTTCAGGGCAGCGACGATGCGGGGCAGGGTGTCGAAGAGGCTGGTCACCACGATGATGAACAGCACGGCGGCCACCTCCACGTTGGCCCCGGCGAAGGGATTGAGCGCCGGAACGCTGCGGATCAGCCCGCCGCCGAGCAGCAGCGCCGCGAAGCTCGCCCACAGTAGCGGTCCGGAGACGGCGTAGGCCCGCGCGATAAAGGCGTTGCGGGCGTGGGTTTCGTACTCGTCGAGGGGCGTGCCCTTGCGAAAGAGGCGGTTCCAGACCCAGACCTGGGAGGTGAGGCCGTGCAGGCCATAGGCGATGACGGGCAGCAGCAGCAGCGGCCAGACGCTGGTCCAGCGCTCCGTGTCCAGGCTGGGCAGGAACAGTTGCGCCAGCAGCACGCTTACGCCTAGCAGGGCCGCCAGGACGCGGCGGGAGGTCAGCGAACGGCGGCGACTGTAGGCACGGCTCATCAGGGTCATGCGGGTTCCTTTCGGCCGTACACCTGCGCGCTGAGCGGCGGGAGCGGCGTGAGAGAGAAGATCGCCTCGACGGGCAGGTCGAACACCTGCGCGATCTTCAGCGCGAGTTCCAGGCTGGGACCGTAGTCGCCCCGCTCGATAAAGCCCACCGACTGCGGGTTGATTCCGGTGGCGGCGGCCAGGTCCGCCCGGCTAAGGTTCCGCTCGGCACGCAGGGCCGCCAGCCGGTTGTAGAGTTTCGCCTCCTCACCTCGTTGCCTGACCATAGCTGGATATTATGTATACATAACAAACGTGTCAAGAGGTGGCCTGCCGAACTCGGCCTTTACCCCTCCTAAAAGATGTGTCCTGTGTGGCCTTGCGCGCCAGTCCCCCGTGTGACAGTGCGCCGCATGGCAGACCCGCAAAAGGACCAGAAGCCGCCGCAGCGGCCCGCCCAAGACCCATCCACGCAGGACCGGCCCATGAGCGCCGCCACCGAGGACTTTCCCCAGAAGACTTCCGGCGAGCAGCAGGGGCAGGAGCCGGGCCACCAGTCGGAGATGGGTCAGAAGCCCATCACCATCCGCGACGACTACCGGGGCAGAGGCAAGCTCCAGGGCAAGGTGGCCCTGATCAGCGGCGGCGACAGCGGCATCGGCCGCGCGGTGGCGGTGCATTTCGCCCGCGAGGGAGCCGATGTCGCCATCATCTACCTCGACGAGCACGAGGATGCCCAGAAGACGGTGGCGCTGGTGGAGGGTGAGGGCCGCCGGGCGCTTGCCATCGCGGGCGACATAGGTGATGTGCAGTTCACGCAGCAAGCCGTGCAGCAGGTGGTGCAGCAGCTCGGCAAGCTCGACATTCTGGTGAACAACGCCGCCGAGCAGCACCCGCAGAAAAGCATCACCGACATCACGCCCGAGCAACTGGAGCGCACCTTCCGCACCAACATCTTCGGCATGTTCTACCTGACGCAGGCCGCGCTGCCGCACCTGCAAAAGGGCGCGACCATCGTCAACACGACCAGCGTCACGGCCTACCAGGGCAGCCCCCAACTGCTGGATTACGCCAGCACCAAGGGCGCGATTGTCGCCTTTACCCGCAGCCTCAGCCAGAACCTGGCCGAGCAGGGCATCCGCGTGAACGCCGTGGCCCCCGGCCCCATCTGGACCCCGCTGATTCCCAGCACGATGGACCAGCAGAAGGTCGAGAGCTTCGGCCAGGACGTGCCCCTGAAACGCCCCGGCCAGCCCGCCGAGGTCGCGCCCTCCTACGTCTTCCTGGCCTCCGAGGACAGCAGCTACATGAGCGGACAGGTGCTGCACCCGAACGGCGGCGAGGTGGTGAACGGGTAGCTTTTAGCCATCAGCAATCAGCCGTCAGCAAGAGCAATTCTGCTGACGGCTGATTGTTGAAAGCTGACGGCTTCTTATGCCTCCGTGCTCAGGTTCTCCCGCGCCCACTCGTAGAACTCCGGCTTGTAGAACTCCAGCCGGATTTTCTTGTATTCCTTGGTCGAGTACAGGATGGCGTGGGGAGTCCCCTGGGCCACTTCCTGCTCGATGGCGGCAATCTTGCCGAAGGCTTCTTCCTTGCTGCGGCCGTGGACCATCGTGAAGATGGTGTAGGGCCACTCGGGGTAGGTGGGGCGCAGGTAGCAGTGGCTGACGGCCTTGAACTCGGCCATCTGGCGGCCGACCTCGGCCACGTCCTCCTGTGGCACTGCCCAGACGCCCATCGCGTTGAAGGTGAAGCCCGCCTTCTGGTGGCGGAAGACGGCGGAGACGCGGCGCAGGGCACCGGCCTCCTTCATTTTCTGGGCGTGCGCGGCCAGCTCGTCGATGCTCAGGCCCAGCGCGGTGCAGGCGTCCGCGTAGGGTTCCTCGGTCACGGGCAGGTCCTTCTGGAACTCCAGCACGAAGGCGCGGTCAAGGTCGGTCACCTCGTAGCCCACGTTGCGGTCGGCGTTGGTGTACTGGGGCCTCGCCTTGGCGTTCCAGTCCTCCTTGCCGCTCATGTCGAACTCAACGCCAATCTTGAACAGGTGCAGCGTGGGCATCAGCCGCGTGACCCGCGCGCCGCTCTGCTCGTGCAGCTTCTGCACATGCGCTTCGAGGTCGCTCTCGGGCGGCACAGCGATGGTGTACCACAGGTTGAAGTCGTGGTTGCGCTTGTAGTTGTGGCTGACGCCGGGGTGCCGGTTGACGACTTCCGCGCCCGCGTCGAGCTGTTCCTCGTCGTACACCGCCGCGACCAGGCTGGACTTATAGCCCAGGGTGCGTGTGTCGAAGATGGCGCTGACCTGGCGCAGCACGCCCTCTTCCTTCACCTCGCGCAGGATGTCCAGGGCCTCGGCTTCCGTCAGGCCGACCTCCTCGGCCAGCACGCGATAGGGCCGCTGCACGATGGGAATGTCCTTCTGGATGCGGTTGAGCAGTTGCTCGCGCGGCGTCACCGACGGGGGGGTGGGAGCGGTGGCGGTCATGCCCCCACGATACGCCCCGGCTGAGCGGCAGAACGTCCCCGAACGAACGGTCAGGGGAAGCCCTCAGCTCTCAGTGGTCAGCTTTCAGCAAAAGCTCTCCTGGCTGACGGCTGAAAGCTGACTGCTCCTATAGGCCACAATGCGGTCATGGTGACTGCAATCGTGATGGTCCAGGCAGAGAGGCAGCGCATTCAGGAAACCGCCGAGGCGCTGGCCGGGGTGCCCGGTGTGCGTGAGGTCTACAGCGTGACGGGCGAGTGGGACATCGTGGCCGTGCTGAAACTCGACCGCTACGACGACCTCGACGACGTGGTGACCGGGCATCTGCGGAAGGTGGAGGGGATCATGCGGACCCAGACCATGCTGGCCTTCCGCACCTACAGCGAGGCGCTGCTCGATCAGGGCTTCGGTGTGGGCCTGGACGAGAGCCAACCCGAGTGAACCTGCTCCCGCCTCGCGCTGCCCAATTCGCCGTACCGGGCTGAGGCATAGCCAACCGACACGGGCCTGTCACCTGACCCCTGGTTTCGTCACGCTTTGATCCTGCCACCTTTCATCAAAGGTGCGATTCGTTGCCAGGGACAGGAAGTATGATTCAGACCCTGCATGAGGCGTGATAATCGGGACCATCCCTGAGCATGAAACAGCGAGACGAGGTATCTGGACTGCGCGTTTTTCATGCGAGGGTCCGGCAATGTTTTGCTGAAAATAGCGAAAGACGGAGGGGTGGATTCTGCCCCTTTGTTCTCAAGGTAGGGGAATCGCAAAGTCCCCCGCGGATTCAAAACGTCTGGTCAAGTGGGGAGGGCAGAGAGTTGTTCCGGCCTGTTTATCACCAGAACGAACAGAGACGGCCTCCGCTCACCGAACCAATAAAAGGTGGGCCGAGGTGAGTTACCACCCTGACAGTTGTCCTGCTCCTCCATGTTTCTTCGGGCAAACAAGGACGGGGCCTTTTACGGCCAAGACACCTTTCGGGCAGTCACGTACACCTGCTGGAATCAAAGAGGGGGTGTTGTCTTTACAGCGGGGGCCGCGGGAGCTTATGTTCTGGAGAGGAGGCACGACCATGACTTACAAGAAACTCAGCGAGCAGATGCACGAACTCGGCAACCCCCAGCGCAGTGACGCCTTTGTCAAGATGTTCCGCGAGGCGGTGCGTGAGGGCAAGTTCGATGCGACTTATCTGCCCGAACGCTTCACGATGCCCAAGCAATTCAGCCGCCGGGGTGAAGAGGGCAACTACCAGCGCGACACCAAGGACATGCTGTTCGAGGTGACGCCCGCGTTCGAGAAGTGGTTCGAGCAGACCAACACTGAACTCGCGGCCCCCTCGCGCCGGAGCGGCTCGCCCAAGCCCACCGCCGAGAACATCGAGGCCGGGCTGGTGGATTTCAAGGCGCTGGCCGAGGAAACGCGCCGCAAGATGCAGGCCAGCTACCAGAAGGGCCAGGCCCTGGGCCAGAGCCGCGCCCGCACCACCAAGAGCAAGACCACCAAGAGCAGGAAATAAGAGCAGGGAATAACAGACGCCAGGCGGGGCGGTTGCGAGGGTGTTTCCCCTTGCACCTGCCCCGCCTGGCGCTGCCTGGCCGTATGCTGCCTGTCATGATGGTTGCTCCACCCGACGCTGAACCGCAGACCACCCCGACCTCCTCCACGCCCCGCCGGGGCCTCCTGATCGTGATGACGGGCGCGTCCGGCGTGGGCAAGGGCACGCTGCGCGAGCGCTGGCTGGCCGGGCAGGACGTGTTCTACTCGACCTCCTGGACCACCCGTGAGGCCAGAGAGGGCGAACGCGACGGCGTGGATTACGTGTTCGTGACGCCGGAGGCCTTTCTGGACAAGGCGCGGCAGGGCGGCTTCCTGGAACACGCGCAATTCGTGGGCAACCACTACGGCACGCCCATCGAACCCATCGAGGCCGCGCTCGCACGCGGGCAGGACGTGGTGCTGGAAATCGAGGTCGAGGGCGCGATGCAGGTTAAGCACCGCATGGGCGAGGAGGCGGTGCTGGTGTTTATCATGCCGCCCAGCCTCACCGAACTGCGCCGCCGCCTGACCGGACGCGCCACCGAGACGCCCGAGCGCATCGAGAAACGCCTCGCCCGCGCCCGTGACGAGATCAGGGAGGCCCATGCCTTCCGCTATGTGGTGGTCAACGACGACCTGGGCCGCGCCGTGCGCGAACTCCAGGCCGTGCAGCAGGCCGAACGCGCCCGCCAGCTTCCCGAGGCCGAGTGGACGCCCGAAGACCGGGAAGCGGTCCGCCTGGCCGGGACCGTCCGCAGCAGCGCCCTGACCTCCGATGACCTGGCGCGCGTGGTGGAGAGCTAATCTATGCCCCTGGAACTGGTGCAGGGCGACATCGGCGCGGAGCGGACCTGCGCGGTCGTGACGGCGGCCAACAAGGAACTCGCGGGCGGGGGCGGCGTGGACGCCGTGATTCACCGGGCGGCGGGGCCGGAGTTGCTGCGGGCCATCCGCGCCATCGGGGGCACACCCACCGGGACCGCGGTCATCACCCCGGCCTTCCGGCTGGCGGGCCAGGGCGTGCGCTTCGTCATTCATGCGGTCGGCCCGGTCTGGCACGGGGGCGGACGCGGCGAGGCGGCGGCGCTGGCCGGGGCCTACCGCGAGAGCCTGCGCCTGGCCGTGGAAAACGGCTGCACTTCGGTGGCCCTGCCCGCCATCAGCACGGGCGTCTACGGTTACCCGAAAGAGGAGGCCGCCACAGTCGCCCTGCAAACCATCCGCGACTTCCTGATCACCCATCCCAGCCTGACGGTGCGCGTCGTGCTGTACGACGGCGGCACCCTGAACGTATTCCGCCGAGCGCTGGCCAGGCTGGAAGCGGACTGATACGGGATTAAGTTGATTCGCTGACAGCAAGATAGCTTGCCTGCCCCCTCTCCCCCTGCGGGAGAGGGCTGGGGAGAGGGGGCGACCGGGCAGCTTGCACGCTTCCCGGATGCCAGGGACTCATTTTAATCCCGTATGAGGCAGGGGGCCGGGCGTCCACTGCGATCGGGATTCAGGGTCATGAAGGCTGGACCCTTCCTCCCCGGAAGAAGTGAGCCGCCCGCCGTTCGAGCGCCCCGAGGCCCTTCCTTGACCGCCTTTAGGCCCCAGAAGCCACCATCACTCGCCTGGTCGAGGGTTCAGGGTAATGACGCGTTGTAGCGGTGGATGAAGAGCCAGAGGAGGGTTTCGAGGTTGGCCTGTTTGCGACAGAAGGAGAGACTTTTGCGCACCAGGTGGGCCAATCTCAGACGT
>NZ_BAABRP010000015.1 GCF_039545055.1 Deinococcus carri | reverse complement strand
TCATGCTTCATTGAACTCCCGTCATGCCCTGAACGCCACTACCACACGGCCGCATGATTTGACTTCGGCTGCATACCACGCTATAGTTTTTGACATCACCGCCCGGAGAGGCGGCTTTTTTATTGCCGGGCCGGGTGTAGGCTGCGCCCATGACCCCGTCCGAACCGACACGGCCCGCCTCCCCGCTGAAGGCCGCCGCCTGGCTGCTGGAGCACCTGAACGACCCGCAACTGCGTGTGCTGGATTGCCGCTATGCCCTGACCGACCCGCTGGTGGGGCGGATTGCCTACATGGCAGGGCACGTGCCCGGCGCAATCTATGCCGACCTGGAAACGGACCTCAGCGGCCCGGTGCGGCCGGACGGGTCGGGGGGCCGGCATCCCCTGCCCGACCCGCCGGTGCTGGCCGCCTGGCTGGGGGATGCCGGCATCGGCAACGGCAGTGTGGTGGTGGCCTACGACGACCCCTCCACGGGCCAGGGCTTCTATGCCGCACGGGCCTGGTGGCTGCTGCGCTGGCTGGGGCACCGGGAGGTGTATGTGCTGGACGGCGGCTGGCCCGCCTTCTTAGCGACGGGAGGCCAGGCCAGCATCGCCGAGTCGACCTTCGCCCCGGCAACCTTCACGCCGGACGTGCAGCCGGAGATGGTCGCCACCGCCGGGGATGTGGCGGGGCGGGAGGCCGGGACACTCCTGATCGACTCACGGGCCGCGAACCGTTACCGGGGTGAGGTGGAACCGCTGGACCGCAAGGCCGGGCACATCCCCGGTGCGGTGAACCGCGAGTGGGCCGGGGCGCTGGACGGGCAGGGGCACTGGCGGAACGCTGCCGCGCAGGCCGCGCGGTTGGCTACGGAGGAGGCCGCCACCATCACCTACTGCGGCAGCGGCGTGAGCGCGACCCCCAACCTGCTGGCCCGCGAACTCGCCGGGGTGCCCCTAGGCCCGCGCAACCGCCTGTACGCCGGGTCGTGGAGCGACTGGGTGAGCGACGACTCGCGCCGGGTGGCGACGGGGGAAGAGCAGTGAGCTATGGGCTGTGAACCTGCACCTGGGAGCTTGAGCTGCTGGCTTCCGCCCTCTTTTTCATAGCTCAGGACTTCTCAGCGCGTGCCGCTGTAGTTGCCCGAACAGGCCGCGCCACGCTCCGGGGCGGTCGGCCCCTGCTCGTATTCATCGAGGAAGGCCTTCAGGCGCGGGTCGGTGGGGCTGTCCACGGTGAGCTGGGCATTCCACGCACTAATGACGACGGGTGATGGCAGGCCGGGATAGGGACTCAGGAGCGTGTAGGGCCGCCCGTCCACCAGTTGCGCCAGGGCCGCCACGCCCTCCGCGCCCAGGTCGGGGCGGTAGGTGATCCAGACCGCGCCGTGTTCGAGGCTGTGCACCGCGTACTCGTTGTAGAGCGGCTGGGTGTACACGCCGCAGTTCTGCCAGTTGGGGTTGTGGGGGCCGCCCGCCGGGGGCGTCTGGGCGTACGTCAGCGAACCGGAGCGGTGGTCGCCGCCGGCATAATCGAAGGTCTTCACGCCCTCGATGCCTTTCTGGCCGCAGGCCGCGAGTGCGAGGGGCAGAAGCAGGGAGAGCAGCAGGCGCTTCATCACCTCCCAGGGTAAAGGCCAGCCGCCCCGAACGTGTCCTGTCGGGGAGCCGGACGTGACAGGCTGGGGCATGACCACCCCTCCCCCGCCCCGGTTGGCCGCCCTGAATCAGCCGATCATCTTTGTCGATACCGAGACCGGTGGGCGCGACCCGGCCCGCCATCCGCTGCTGACCATCGGCCTGGCGACGCTCACGCCGCAGGGCGAGGTCACGCGGCCCCTGCACCTGCGCCTGCGCCACGAACACTACGAGGTGGAGGCTGAGGCGATGGCCGTCAACGGCATCGACCTCACCACACACCACGCCCAGGCACAGCCCCCGGAGGAGGTCGCGGACGCGGTGCGGGCCTACGCGCGGGAGGTCGGGCGGGTGATGCTGGGCGGCCACAACCTGACTTACGACCTGGGCTTCCTGCGGCCCCTGCTGCCCGACCTGAACACAGTCTTTCGGCGCGGGCGGGTGGATACCAAGCTCAGCGCGCAGTTCCTGATTCACGCGGGCCTCCTGCCGCGCAAGGTGGGCACGCCCCTGGAACAACTCGCGGAGCACTTCGGGCTGGAATACCAGGCCCACGACGCCCTGGAGGACGCCCGCACCACGGCCCAGGTCTACGCGGAGTTGCTGCGGCTGACGGCACGGTAGAGAGGTCCCCCCCCCTACTCCCCACCCTCGCTGACCCGCGCGTCCGCATGGCTCTCGGGAGTGCCGGGGGGCCGCCCACTGGGGAAGGTGGTGCTCAGCAGGTCCACCTCCTGATGGTCGGGCATTAGGTTGGCGGTCAGGCCGCGCTGCGCCAGCACGGGCAGGAAGTCCTCCATCACGCCGACCTCGCCGTGAATCAGCCAGACGCGCGGGCTGCCGGTGGACGAGAGAAAGGCCAGCAGGTCGTCCTGGTCGGCGTGGGCCGAGAAGCCGCCGATGGTATGGACCTGGGCGCGCACGGCGACCTCGTCGCCCATGATGCGGACCGTCTCGGCCCCCGCGACGATGCGCCCGCCCAGGCTGCCCGGCGACTGGTAGCTCACGATGACCAGGCTGGTACTCGGCTTCCAGAGGTTGTGCTTGAGGTGGTGCTGGATGCGCCCGCCCGTCATCATGCCGTTGCCCGCCAGGATGATGGCGGGGCCGTCGTAGCGGTTGATGCGCTGGGATTCGGCGCTGGTGGCGACCACGTGCAGCGTGGAGGGCCGGAAGGGGTCCTCGCCGTTCTGGAGGGCCTCGCGGACGGGCGGAATCAGTTCGTCGCCGTACTCGAAGTATTCGTGGGTGGCGCGGGCGGCCATCGGGGAATCCAGAAAGACCGGGATGCGCGGGACCTCGCCCGCCTCCATCAGATTCCGCAGGGTATAGAGGATCATCTGCGCGCGCTCGATGGCAAAGGTGGGAATCAGGATCTTGCCGCCCGCGCGCACGCTCTGGTGCAGGGTCTCGCAAAACTCCGCGAGGGTGGCGGGCAGGGAGCGGTGGGTGCGGTTGGCGTAGGTCGTCTCGATCAGCACCGCGTCGGCGGGAGGCGGGGGCGTGAAGTCGAGTTGCAGGCCGCTCTCGCGGTTGCCCAGGTCGCCGGACATCAGCAGGCGCTCGCCGTCCACCTCGATCAGCAGGTACGCGCTGCCCAGGATGTGCCCGGCCCGCTGCGGCGTGACCCGCAGGGACCCGACCTGCGCCGTCTCCCCGAAGCGCAGGGAGGGGCGCAGCAGGGCCAGGGTGCGGTGAACATCCTCCTCGTCGTACAGCGGCTCGGGCACGTCGGCCTCGCGGCCCACGCGGCGGGCGCGGCGCAGGTCCTGGCGAAAGCCCTCGACCTGGAGGCGGGCCGAGTCGAGCAGCACCGTCTCGGCCAGGGCCGCCGTGGGCGCGGTGCAGAAGATGGGGCCGCGGTAGCCGCGCCGCACCAGCAGTGGCAGCCGCCCGATGTGGTCGAGGTGCGCGTGCGTCACGAGGACGGCGGCCAGGTCGGACGCGTCGAAGGGAAAGGCCTCGCGGTTGCGGGCTTCGAGTTCCTCGCCGCCCTGGAACATGCCGCAGTCGATCAGCACCGGGCCGTCACGGGTGCTCAGCAGGTGGGCGCTTCCCGTGACGGTCAGCGCCGCCCCCAGACTCTGAAGGTGCATGGAGGCAGTCTGCCCCAGCACGGGGCACCTGGACTTTACCCGCCCTTCAGAAAGCGGGCGGCCGGGGTGGGGCGGGTGTACGTTCGGCGCATGACAGACCCCCTGATTTTCCGGACCACGGCGGGTGAGGACGCCCCCGCAGAAGCCGAACCGGCGGGCGTGACGCCTGCGGCAGCGGGCAGCGGCACCCCCTTCCGGCGCATCACCGTGGGCATCGACTTCTCGCCCGCCTCCGGGTACGCGCTGGAGCTGGTGCGGACCCGCTTTCCCGGCGCGCAGGTGCGGCTGCTGCACGTGACCGACGCCCGCGCGCTGACCGCGCCCGACCTGGGGGGCGGCGTGATTCCCACCGGCCCCAACCCCGCCCTGCTGCAATCCCTGGAGGACGCCGACGCGGGTGGCCTGACCCGGCTGGCGCAGGACGGCGAGGAAACCGAGCTGCTGGTGGGCGACCCGGTGACGGGCATCCTGGAAGCCTCCGAACGCTGGGGCGCGGAGCTGATCGTGGTCGGCACCCACTCGCGGGGAGCCATCGAACACTTTTTCGTGGGCAGCAGCGCCGAGAAACTGGTCGCCCGCAGCCCCATCCCGGTCCTGACCGTGCGCCTGCCGCGGGAAGCCCAGGGGCGCTGACAGAAACGCCCTGCCAGCAAAAACCCCCGCTCAGGGCCGGGCGGGGGGGGAGGTCGGGGGGGCTGAGGGGCTAGCTGCCGGGGGACTGGTTGCTGGGGAAGTGACCGCGCTGCCCTCGCCATCCTGAAACTCGCCCGTTATGGTGCCGCCCGGCGCGGCGCGGACCACCACCTCGTCGCGGTCGAGGTTGTAGATCAGTTCCTGGGCGCTCAGCACGTCGTTGCCCTGGCGGCTCTCGGCGGGCTGCTCGGGCGTGCCGTACAGCCGGGCCACGTTCGCCTGATCGTCGTACTCGACGCGGGCGGCCCGGCTGACGCGCCCGCCCTTGCTGTTCAGCACCACGTTGCCGACCAGCACCGTTTGCTCCTCGTCCACGTTCACCTCGATGCGCTCGCTGGTGCCGGTCAGTGAGCCGTCGTCCGAGGGGCGGGTAAAGCTGATGGGGCCGTCGATGCGGGCGATGCCGTCCGACTCGTCGTACACGAGGTTCTGGCCCTTCAGCTCGGTCTTGCCCTGCGTGACCTGCACGGTGTCGGGGGCAGGTTTCGGGGTGGCCTCCACCAGACAGCGGCTCAGGCGGTCGGTCTTGCCCTCGGGTGCCTCGTCCAGAAAACGGGCGGTTCCGGCGCTGGCCTCCACCCGGCCGTCACCGGCCTCACCGTTCTCGCGGGTGCGCTGCGTGACGACGGCCAGCGGCACGCGGATCACGTTCTTGTCGATGCTGATCCGCACGCCCTGCGGCCCCGTCTCGCTGAACACCGCCAGGCTGGGGGCATTTTCCGGCTCCCCTTCCTGCGGGCCGCACAGGGCAAAGACCCCGCCCTCCCCCACGGTCGTCCGCTCGATCAGGATGACGCGGTCCTTGTTGTCGTCCCCCCGGCGCACCAGTTGCAGGCTGGTGGGCTTGGCCGGGGCCGTCTCGCCCTCACCCGTGTTCGGGTCCGCCTCGGGCGCGGGCTGGGCCTGCTCCGTGGGGGGCTGTTCTGCGGGAGGCTGTTCCGTGGGAGACGGGGGAGCAGCCGGGGCCGGCGCGGCCTGCTGCGCCCTCACCCACAGGGGGCCGGCCGCTCCCAGGGTGAGAAGCAGGGTCAGGGCCAGAGCGCGCCGCATGGCCGGAGTTTACTTCTCCCCGCGCAGGTTGAACTGTTCGGTGGGAATCTTGAAGCTGGCCACCTCGCGGACGCGGGCGATGTCGGTGCGCTGCTCCAGGATGTTGGAGGCCAGGCGGGACTTGGTCTTGCTGTCCACGCTCACGGCGTTGCCGACCACGTAGGCCACGTTCTTCTTGTCGTCGTAGTACACGGCGTTCCCGGTGGTGGTCAGGGTGCCCTGCACCAGCTTGACCCCCCCGCGCACGTATAGCGTCTTCTCGGCGGTGCGGGCGCGCACCTCCTGTCCGGTGATGGTCAGTTCCTTCTGATTGCCCTTCGCCGCGCGGGTCAGGGTGGGGTTGCCGGTGAGCTGGGCGAGTTCCTGATCCTCGTCGAAGATGAGTTTCTCGGCGCGGCCACTCTGGCTGCCGTTGGTCAGGCGCACGCTGCCGGTGCTGGTCGAGACGTTGTTGTCCACGTCCAGGCTCATCTGGCCCGCGCTGATGCTCACGGTGTCACCGTTGCTCTTGTCCTCGGGCACGAAGGTGGCGCTGGGGTTGCCGCTCAGGACGCCTTGGCCGGTCGCCTCGCTGTAGGCGAGCTTCTCGCCCTTGGCGGTCAGGCGGCCACGGGTCACGAGCACGTTGCCGGTAAAGACGCCGGTGCGCTTGCCCTCCGCCTGGGCGAGGGTCTGGCCCGCGGGCGCGGACACCACCGCCTGCGCGGCCTTGAGTTTCAGGCTGCTCACCGTGGCGTTCACGGGATTGCCGGTGTAGGTCAGCGGGCCGTTTCGCAGGTCACCGCGGGGCGCACCCTCCACCCGCAGGACGCGGTTCTGGGCACTCTGGGCGACGACGGTCGTGGCGGCCAGGGCCGCGAGAAGAACAACTCGTTTCATCATGATTCTCCTTTGAAGTCAGGGGCGCGTGCGTCTGCACAGGCGGGGCGGCACCGTGGCCGGTCTGCGAGGCGCGAGCTAGGAGGCGTGATAGGGCACCCGCTGGCCGTTCTCGCAGGTTTCGGTGGGGTCGAGGGGATAGGTGGTGTCGCTGTCTTCGCCGGAGTCCTCCAGCACGAACTGAAACGTCATCCGCAGGCGCGTGACCTTGCCGGTCATGTAGGGCGAGTCCACCTGTGCCAGCGGCGCGCTGAAGCCGTAGCCCTGCTCGATTCGCACCGGCTGCCCCGGCGTGCCCCTCAGCTTGATATCTGCACACTGCTGCACCAGGGTGATGCTCGCCTGACGGGTCAGCATGTTGTCCTGCCCGTCGATGGTGAGGTCGGGGGCGCTGAGGGTGGCGTCCAGCACGCTGCGGCCGGTCGGCTGCCCGTTCGGCCCCTGTTCTCGCACCCAGCGGCCCCCGTCCGAGAGGCCCGCGAGGTGCGTTTCCCCCTTGAGGGGGTCACTGGTCACGCTCGCGGCCCGGAAACGCCAGACCGCACCCGTGTCACGGGCCGGGTAGAGCGTGAGGGCGACCCCCTCCAGCGTGGCCCCCGTCTGGGCCGCGCCCGACCTGCCCTGTGGCAGCAACGCGAACACCAGCGCAAAGAGGCCCAGCAAGGCGAGTGCGTACACCCCGGCTTTCAGCACGCGCGCACTCTAGCGCGGTGCCCTCATGAGAGTGATGGGCGGGGGCTGACGGGGGGTGAGGAGGGGGCGGTGCGCGGGCAGCAGGACGCGGTCTGGTGCTTTTCCCGCGTACCGCGTACGGCGAACCGCGTACCCTCTTCCCCATGATCGACACCCACTGCCACCTCGACTACCTCGACGACCCGGCCTCGGCGCGGGGGGAACTGGGCCTGAGCGGCATGGTCTGTATCGGGGCGAGCGCCGAACATGCCCGGAACGCGGTGGCCCTGGCGGGGCAGTTCGGGGACGTGTGGGCGACGGCGGGGCTGCACCCGACCGACGCGGCGGAGGACAGCCCGGAAGTGCGGGCCGAGATCGAGGCGCTGGCGCTCCACCCGCGCGTGGTCGGCATCGGGGAAAGCGGGCTGGACGACTACTGGGACGACACCCAGCGCCCAACCCAGCTCGCGGCCTTCGAGTGGCAGCTCGACCTCGCACGGCGCACCGGCAAACCGCTGGTGATTCACGTGCGTGACAAGGCCGGGCAGGACTCGGCCCACCGGGGCGTGATGGAGGTGCTTTCCGGCCAGCCGGACGTGCCGGTCATCCTGCACTGCTTCAGCGGGCATCCCGGCCTCTTCCAGTATGGGCTGGAACGCGGCGCGTATTTCGGCTTCGCGGGCAATACGACCTACAAGAACGCCCAGCCCATCCAGGAAGCCGCCCGGCAGGTGCCCCTGGACCGCCTGCTGCTGGAAACCGACGCGCCCTTTCTGGCCCCGGTGCCCAAACGCGGCCGGCCCAACCGCCCCGGCTACGTGCGGCACACGCTGGAGTTCATCGCCGCGCTGCGCGGGCTGGACCCCGCCGAGCTGGAGCGCGTCACCGACGAGAACGCCCGCCGCGCCTACCGTCTGGCCTGAACAAGCCGGGGCAGCAGGGCAGCCGGGGGCGTAGACTACGCCCGGTTTGCACAGCCCGACTTCGCCTGGCCGGGGGCGTCCCGCCAGGTTCCTTCCCACCCGAAAGGCCGCCCATGGAGCCTGACCCCATCCATCCCCCCACAACGCCGACCCCCGACCTGCCGCTCGCGGGGGTGCGGGTGGTGGACTTCACGCGGGTGCTGACCGGCCCCTACTGCACCATGCTGCTGGGCGACCTGGGGGCCGACGTGATCAAGGTCGAGCCGCCCGGCGGGGACGACACCCGTGCCTGGGGGCCACCCTTCCAGACTTCAGAGCCGGGGCAGACATCGGAGGCGGGGCGCGAGAGCACCTACTTCCTGAGCGTGAACCGCAACAAGCGCAGCGTGGTGCTGGACCTCAAGACGGGGGCCGGGCTGGCGGCGGCGCGGGCGCTGATCGCGGGGGCCGACCTTCTGGTGGAGAACTTCCGCCCCGGTACCTTCGCGCGCCTGGGCTTCGGCTGGGAGGCGCTGCACGCCGAGTTTCCCCGGCTGATCTACGCGGCCATCTCGGGATTCGGGCAGCAGGGGCCGTACCGCGACCGCGCCGGCTACGACGTGATCGCGCAGGGCATGGGCGGCCTGATGAGCTACAACGGCGAGGAGGGCCGCCCGCCCGTGCGGGTCGGGGTCGCCGTGGCGGACGTGTTCGCCGGGTCGCTGATCACGCAGGCCATCCTGGCGGCGCTGTACGCGCGGGAGCGCAGCGGGGTGGGCCGCCGGGTGGACGTGAACCTGCTCGAAGGCATCATCTCGCTGGGCACCAGCCAGATCAGCCGCTACCTCAACGCCGGGCAGATTCCGGGGCCGCAGGGCAACGACCATCCCAGCATCGTCCCCTACGGCACCTATCCCTGCGCGGACGGCCTGGTCAACGTGGCCGCGGGCAACGACAGCCTGTGGCGGCGCTTCTGCGCGGCGCTGGGCTTCGAGTCGCTGGGGAGCAACCCGCAGTACGCCACCAACGAGGGCCGGGTGCATCACCGCGAGCAGCTCAACGCCGAGCTGTATCCGGCCCTGCGTACCCACACCCGCGCCGAGGTGATGCGGCGGCTGGACGCGGCGGGTGTGCCCTGCGGCCCCGTCTACAACGTGCAGGAGGTCTTCGCGGACCCGCACGTGGTAGACCAGGGCATCGCCGTGACCGTGCCGCACGCATCACTGGGCCAGACCACCGTGACCGCCCCGCCCTGGAGCCTGGACGGCCAGCGCCCCCCGGTGCGCCGCGCCCCCCCGACCCTGGGACAGCACACGGACGAGGTGCTGTCTGAGCTGGGCCTGGCCGAATCCCACAAGGAGACCCCATGATCGACGAATTCGCCGTGTTCGACCTGCTGACCCCCGAGGAGCGCCTCATCCGCGAGAGCGTCCGCGCCTTTTGTGACAGCGAGCTGATGCCCCGCATCGCCGACTGGTGGGACAGCGGCGATCTGCCCGTGCGTGAGGTGATGCGCCAGTTCGGCCAGATGGGCCTGCTGGGGCCGACCACGCCCGAGGAGTACGGCGGGGCAGGCGTCAGCTACAGCGCCTACGGCGCGATGATGTACGAGCTGGAACGGGTGGACAGCGGCCTCAGAAGTGCCGCCAGCGTGCAGGGCAGCCTGGTGATGTTCCCGATCTACACCTACGGCAGCGAGGACCAGAAACGGAAGTACCTGCCCGGCCTGGCCTCCGGCGAGCTGATCGGCTGCTTCGGCCTCACCGAACCCGACGGCGGCTCCGACCCCGGCGCGATGCGCACCCGCGCCCGCAAGGACGGCGACAGCTACGTCCTGAACGGCAACAAGATGTGGATCACCAACAGCCCGGTCGCGGACATCGCCGTCGTCTGGGCCAAGGATGATGAGGGCGTGGTGCGCGGCTTTATCGTGCCCACCGACACGCCGGGGTTCAGCGCGCCCCAGATTCACCGCAAGATGAGCCTGCGCGCCTCGGTCACCGGGGAAATCGTGCTGGAAGACTGCCGCATTCCGGCCCAGAATCTGCTGCCCGGTTCGGGGGGCCTCAAGTCGCCCCTCTCCTGCCTGACCTCTGCCCGCTTCGGGATTGCCTGGGGGGCGATAGGGGCACTGGAGGCAGTGCTGCAAACGGCGCTGGACTACACCGGCAGCCGCACCACCTTCGGCAAACCCATCGCCGCGCGGCAACTGGTGCAGGACAAGCTGGTCCGGATGGCGACCGACCACTCCACCGGGCTGCTGCTGGCATGGCGGCTGGGGCAGCTCAAGGACAGCGGGAAGATGAACTACGCCCAGGTCAGCGTCGCCAAGCGCAACAACGTGCGGGTGGCGCTGGAGGGGGCACGGCTGGCCCGCGAGATGCTGGGCGGCAACGGCATCACCACCGAGTACCCGGTCATCCGCCACATGCTGAACCTCGAAACGGTGGACACCTACGAGGGCACCCACGACATTCACACCCTGATCGTGGGGCGGCACCTCACCGGGCAGAACGCGCTGGAGTAGGGACATGAGCGCGCGGGACGCCTCGCCTCCCCCGACATCAGCAGGCCACGCTGCTCGCTGTAGCGGAGGGCGGGAGTCTGGGCTATGTGCTGAAGGGGAGCGCCTACAGGGCTGCTCTGGCTGGAAAGCGGGCCGAATCAGGCCGGGGAGGTGCGTGGGGGTGCTTCCACGCGACGGCGCTGGAGCGGCTGGACCCTCGCCGTTCAGTCGCTCACCTTGTGCCGGGCTGCGAGTCCATCCCACGGCGGGCCATGCTTTAAGCGCGTGTTTCAAAAGGTCCCAAGCGCGCTGGGAGGTTGTGCCCGCTCCCCTCTCTCCTGCGAAACTGCACCCGTCCCACTCTCCTCCGTAAGGGGGAATTCGTAGAGCGGCTTGCAGAGGAAAAAAAGTGCGTCCCCATCACGTGTCTGAGAAGTTCCGCCCAACTTTCAAAACAGACCCTAAACAGCAATGAGCTGCTCCATCCAACCGGACAGAGCAGGAACAACAGCGGCAGAAACGGGTGGAACAGCTCTACAAAGCGATGCAGGAGAAGGGCTATGACGGAGGATGCGGAACCTATATACCCCCATACCACCCAAAGCATGAGAACCAAAATAAGGACCTTCAACTTGGCCCTCATTCGGCAACAGGTGTCTTTTCATAGATTGAACCTGGGTAGCTGAAATGCAATTGCTATCCAAGGGGCAACGAAACCTCGTTCCGTATACGGGCACCTGGAACGGGTGGAGCCAGTGGTGCGACCGACTTGGGACATGCGAACACGGCGTGTCGGCAACTTTTCTTACCGTTAGGGCAGCAGCCCCCACAGCTTCCTGGTGGGCGCGGCACCGCTGACCTATAACCGGTTTCCAGCAGGAGGTGGTGCATTGCTCCGGGTTCTTTTTCTGGCCCCAGCAGGCCCGTTTTGAACCTATCCCTCTCCCCGAATCCACACCTGTTCTGCCCTGCCTTCCCCTGGAAGTAGGCAGCAGTTCAGTTTATCCCCTCTGGCTGTGCGTCGTCTCTGCCATGTCTTCTCACACCCTCAAGGAGAACGCCATGATCTCGATGCTTTCCCGGAATGGCCGCCTTGCCGCCGCCACGCTGCTGACCGTCACCCTGCTGGCCAGTTGCAGCGGGCAAAACCCTGCGCTCAACCCCAATCCTGGCCCTGGGGGTCAGCCCGGCGTCACGGACACTGTCAAACCCACCCTGCAACTCACCTCTCCGCTGGAGGGCAGCAGCGCCACCGGCAGCCTGCTGCTACAGGGCCGGGTCAGTGACAACGTGGGCCTGAGCCGCCTCACCTACCGCCTGGGGAACGGCAACGAGCAGACGTTGACCCTGCCCGCCGACGGCAACATCAGCCAGAGCCTCTGCCTTTGCGGCGTGAAGGCCGGGACGTACACCCTGACCGTCACGGCCTATGACGCGGCGGGCAACAGCACCTCCGTCACGCGGACCGTCACCATCAACGGGAACGGGGGAACGGGCCAGCCCGGCGACACCGTCGCCCCGACCCTGACGCTCACTTCCCCCATCAATGGTGCCACCACGGCCAACCCCGTGCGTCTGACGGGCACCGCCAGCGACAACCAGAGCGTGGCCCGCATCACCTACACGCTCGATGGGGCCGCCGAGCGTGATCTGGACGTGACGCCCGGCACCACCGTCAACCTCGACGCCACCCTGCCGGCTTTGCCCGCCGGGGCACATACGCTGGTCGTCCGGGCCTACGACGCGGCGGGGAACACCTCGAACGCTGTCAGCACGACCATCACCGTCACCGCCGGAGGCGGCACAGGCCAGCCCGGCGACACCGTGGCCCCGACCCTGACGCTCACTTCTCCCGCCAACGGGGCCACCACGGCCAACCCCGTGCGCGTGACCGGCACCGCCAGTGACAACCAGGGCGTCACCCGCGTGACCTACGCCCTCGACAACGGCCCCGAAGTCAATGCACCCTTCAGCGCCGGGACATCGGCCAACCTCGACTTTACCCTGCCGGACCTGGGTGCCGGGCAGCACACCATCACCGTGAAGGCCTATGACGCGGCGGGCAACAGCAGCACCGCGGCCCGCACCATCACCGTCACTGCCGGAGGCGGCACAGGTCAACCCGGCGACACCGTGGCCCCGACCCTGACGCTCACTTCCCCCGTCAACGGCACTACCACGGCCAACCCTGTACGCCTGACCGGCACCGCCAGCGACAACCAGGGTGTTACCCGCGTCACCTACACCCTCGACAACGGCCCTGAGGTCAATGCGCCCCTCACCGCCGGAGCGTCGGTCAACTTCGACTTTGCCCTGCCGGACCTGGGGGCTGGACAGCACACCATCACCGTGAAGGCCTACGACGCGGCAGGGAACGCCTCGAACGCCGTCAGCACGACCATCACCGTCACTGCTGGAGGCGGCACAGGTCAGCCCGGTGACACCGTCGCCCCGACTCTGACGCTCACTTCTCCCGCCAATGGGGCCACCACGGCCAACCCTGTGCGTGCGACCGGCAGCGCCAGCGACAATCAGGGCGTCACCCGTGTGACCTACACCCTCGACAACGGCCCCGAGGTCAATGCGCCCCTCACTGCCGGAGCCTCGGTCAACTTCGACTTTGCCCTGCCGGACCTGAGTGCCGGGCAACACACGCTGGTCGTCCGGGCCTACGACGCGGCGGGGAACGCCTCGAACGCCGCCAGCACGACCTTCACCGTCACTGCCGGAGGCGGCACAGGCCAGCCCGGCGACACCGTGGCCCCGACCCTGACGCTCACTTCCCCCGTCAACGGTGCCACCACGACCAACCCCGTACGCCTGACCGGCACCGCCAGCGACAATCAGGGCGTCACCCGCGTGACCTACACCCTCGACAACGGCACGCCCACCGACCTGGCTATCACCCCCGGTCAGACGGTCAATCTGGACACCACCCTGCCGACTTTGCCTGCCGGGGCACACACGCTGGTCGTCCGGGCCTACGACGCGGCGGGGAACGCCTCGAACGCCGTCAACGTCAGCATCACCGTGAGTGGCGAGCAGACCGCGCAACCCCGGCCCCTGGTGGGCAGCGGGTACACCGTGAACTCGGGCCGGAGTGAGCTGTGCCTGCTGTGCTCGGTGGACAACGCCCTGAATGTCGTGAACGGCGACCTCACGGACGAGGCGTCGATGAAGGTCACGGTGGGTGCGCTGAGCTACACCTACCTGCGTGTCATCGGCACGGCACCGCAGGCGGCAGGCAGCCGCGTGGGCTTTGTCGTCCGCCGCCCCGGCAGCCTGCTGGATGCCGGAGTGCTGTCTGGCCTCACCCTGGTGACGCTGCTGAACGGTCAGGTGCAGGAAACGCGCAGCGGGGGCGACCTGCTGGACCTGGCGCTGCTCGCGCCGGGCAGTGACGTGCAGACCGTCAGTTTCCAGACGAGCAAGGCGTTCGACAGCGTGGAGCTGCGTTTCGGCGGGGTCGTGGGAGCACTTTCGGAGCTGCGCGTGCGTTACGCCTTCGTGCAGTAGTCCTGGCCCCTCAGATAACGTAACGTCCGGCACTCTGCCCTGCCCCGGCAACCGCTTCTGGTCCGGGGCAGGGTTTGCTCTGGCCCCTCACCACCACCCCCGGCGCTTGAAATAGGCGGCCAGCAGCCCCCCGATCAGCAGGAAACTCGCCCAGGCGAAGGCGTAGCCGAAGCGGGTGTGCAGTTCGGGCATGTGCTGGAAGTTCATGCCCCACACGCCCGCCAGGAAGGTCAGCGGCAAAAAGATCACGCTGACGGCGGTCAGGGTCCGCATCACCTCGTTCATGCGCTGGCTTTGCAGGTTCAGGTGCAGGTCGAGCAGGCTGGTCAGGAAGTCGCGCAGCCCGTCCAGGCGGCTGCTGACGCGCGTGAAGGAGTCCAGCACGTCGCGGTAGCGGACCAGCTCGGCCGTGGTGCCGCCGGCGTGGCGGACCAGCAGCGTCACCGCCTCCCGCGCGTCGGTGCTGAGGCGGCGGCCCTGCGCCAGCACATGCTTGAGCGCGAACACCTCCGCGACCGGATTGCGGCGGCCGTCGGTAAAGACGCGCTCCTCCAGCGCCTCCACCCGGCCCTCCAGCGCGTCGGCCAGGGTGAAGAAGGTGTCGGCGGTCTGGTCCAGCAGCTCATACCCGATCTCGGAGGCGGTGTTCACGCTCTCACGGCCTACCAGCCCCCAGACCGCCTCCAGTGCCCGCGTGCCCGCACTGCTGAGGGTCAGAACGGCGTCGGGGTAAAGAAAGAGGCTCAGGCGCTCGGTGAACTCGTCGGCGTCGGCGGGGCGGGCAAAGGAGCGGATGGTGACGAAGGCGTGTTCGGGGTAGACCTCCGCGCGGCTCCAGTGGCCCTGCTCCAGCGCGTCCTCCAGCGCCAGGCGGTTGAGCGGAAAGGCGGCCTGCAAGCGGGCCAGCTCCTCCGGCGTGGCCCCCTGCGCGTCCACCCACACGCCCTGGGTCTGCCCGGTCCAGTCGAGGGGCGTGCCGGTGAAGGTCTGGGCGCGAATCATCCCGGACAGGGTACGCCGTGCGCGGTACGCAGGACGCGGTTTGATTCTTTTCACCGCGTACCGCGCCCTGCAAACCGCGTACTCTATCCCCCGTGAACGCATGGCTCTGGGTGATGGCAGGCGGCGCGGTGGGCGCGGCGGCGCGTTATGGCGTCACGCTCCTGCTCACGCCGCTGGTGGCCCGGACGGGACTTCCGCTCGCCGTGCTGGGCATCAACGTGCTGGGGTCGTTTCTGCTGGGGCTGACGCTGGCGCGGGTGGGGCGGGGGCTGTGGCCGGAAGCGGCGCGGCTGGCCTTCGGAACCGGGGTGCTGGGAGCCTTCACCACCTTTTCCACCTTCAGCGTGGAGGTGGACGGCCTGCTGATGCGGGGAGCGGGTGGGGCAGCGGTGCTGTACGCCCTCCTCAGCGTGGGCCTGGGTGTGCTGGCCGCCGTCCTGGGGCGGGAGTTGGGGGCGCGGCTATGACGGGCGGGCGCAGGCGCAAGAAGGCCGAGGCCACCCGCCCGCCCGAGCAGTTCCTCGACCTGGCCGACGTGCTGGTCTACGTGGGCCAGGTTATCGCGCGGGGCGTGCCGGGGGCGGTGTGGGTGCGGGCCGAGATCGCCAGCCTGACCGACCGCCGCCACCTCTACCTCGACCTCGTGCAACTGGAGGACGGCGCGGAGGTCGCCAAGTGCCGCGCCACGGTCTGGGCGCGCGAGCGTTACGCCCTGGAGGGCAAGTTCCGCCGCGCAACGGGCGGCACCCTCACGGCGGGCCTCAAGGTGCTGCTGTTCTGCACGGCGGAGTTTCACCCGCAGTACGGCTTCTCTCTGAACGTGCTGGATGTGTCCCCCGAGTTCACCCTGGGGGACGCGGCCCTGCGGCTGGACACCCTGCGCGAGACGCTGGTGGCCGAGGGCGTGTACGGCCTGAACCGCGCCCTACCCGCGCCCACCGACTACGCCCGCGTGGCCGTCATCAGCCCGGCGGAGGCGGCGGGCCTGGGCGATTTCCGCCGCGAGACGGACGCGCTGGAGGCCGCCGGGGCCGTGCAGTTCCTGTACCTGGAGGCCACCTTCCAGGGCCGCGAGGCCTCCGCGAGCCTCACGCGGGCCATCTCACAGGCGCGGGAGGCGCACGAGGAGGAACCGCTCGACGCGCTGGTGGTCATCCGGGGGGGCGGCGCGGTGACGGACCTCGCCTGGCTGAACGACCTGGCGGTGGCCCGCGCGCTGGCGACCTTTCCCGCACCCGTCATCACCGGGCTGGGCCACGCCCGCGACGACACCCTTCCCGACGAGGTGGCCTGCATCCGCACCGACACGCCCAGCAAAGCAGCGGGCCTGATTGTCCGCACCGTGGCCGCCGCCGCCGCACAGGCCCAAGAGGATGCCCGCACCATCCGCGCCCACGCCCGCGACGTGCTGGTGAACGCCGACGCGGGCGTGGGCTGGCTGCAAGACCGCCTGCACCGCGCCGCCCTCCGAAGCGCCGATGCGGCCCAGGCCCAGACCGACGCGCTGATGCGCCAGGCCCTGGGCCTCACGCCCGAGCGGACCCTGGCACGCGGCTACGCCCTGGTGCGCGACGAACGCGGCCAGCCCGTCACCCGCGCCGCGCAGGTGCAGCCGGGGCAAGCGCTCACCCTGACGTTCGGGGACGGCCCGGTGGGGGTGCGGGCAGAGGACGGCTCGGGGGACTGAGCCTCGGGCCTACTTCCGCGTGACGCGGCACTCGCCCGCCGCCTTGATCAGCGCCTGGAGAGCCGTGAGGTTCGATTTGCCCTCCACTTGGCCCGCCAGCTCGATCAGTTCGGGGAGGGTCTGCCGCAGCAGAAAGCCTTCGGCACTGCGCCAGCCGGGGCCGCTGGGCTGGGCAAAACAGCCCAGGATCTTCCCTTCCGTGAGGCTGGTTTCCAGCTCGGCCCCCTCCAGCACGACCAGAAAGTCCTGCTCGGTGTCGATGGTGACCCGTGCCGAGCTGCTGGTCTTCCCGTCGGCCCGGTAGCTCCAGTCGCCGTCCTCGTCGCGTTTGCCCGCATCGCGCAGGGTAACGGTCTGCGACACGGCCTGACCGTCACGGGTGGTGCCAGTGAGGAGGAACTGGTCGCCCACGGCCAGTGGACTGCGGGAGGCGGCCATCGGTGCACAGGAAGCCAGGAGAAGCAACGGGAGGAGCAGGAGGTTCTTCATGCGCCGCTCACACTACACACTTTTAGGGTTGTGGCGGCCGGGCGGCGGCATCACCGGGTGAAGGATGGAGCAGACCGGCCCAAGTCATCAGGAATTTCACACGTGCAGGACGTTACTCTGGGACTTGACTTCCTGTGGAGTCTGCTATTTTTAGGGGAGCAATTCACTTGCCCACTCGCGTTCCCGTCAACGGCGGGACGCTCTCAATGGAGGACCCCGCATGAAAGCAATGCGTTACATCATCACCCGCCCCTGCCTTCAGGAAGGCAGCCTGCGTCTTCTGAAGTACCTGGACGGCACCTTTCCCGAGAGTGGTTCCGCCCAGTTCGTGGATGACCGGGGCCGCGAGTACACCGTGCAGGTGGACCGCGCGGCGGGGCGCGTGCGGGGCCTGCATAACCTGTACCGCGACGGGAATCTGGGCGTGAACGACGTGCTGATGCTCCTGCCGCTGGAGGCGGGCCGCTATCAGGTGGAGGCCATCGTGAAGCCCCACGCGGCCCCCCTGCCCCCCTCGCGGACCGCCAGTGAAGCGGCTCCGGAGGCCCGGCGCGTGGTCGTGACGGCCACGCCGCATGTCCGGGAAGTGCGGCTGGAACAGGTGCGCCCCGAAGCCGCCCGCACCGCGCCCGAGCGGGAAGCGGCCACCGGTGAGGTGTCCACTCCCAGTGTGCGAGCCACCACGACGCCCACACCCGCCGACGGGGGCAGGACACCGCTGGTCCCGGTGTCGCCTGCACCCCGCACCGAACCCCAGCCGATACAGCCGGTCGCCCAGCCTGCCCTTTCCCGCGCGGAGGCCAGGCCCGCACCCAGCGCGGCGGCCCCCCTCCCCACCCGGCTGGAGGATCAACTCGCCGAACTCGCCCGGCTGACCGGCTACCGCCTGACCTTCCCGGCTCCCGGCCTCGCGCGGCTGGCCGCCGAGCTGGGCGCGCACGGCTATACGGTGCAGCTCGCCCTCGCGCCCGAGGCGGCGCGCGCCTCCTCCTGGCGCGAGGGGGCCGACTACGCCCTGCTGCTGACCGACGAGGCCGAGCGGCCCCAGGGCGCGGCCCGCCTGACCCGCGAGGCGCTGGTGGCCCTGCTGGAACACGCCCGCCTGGCCCCGCTCTCCCCGATGGACCTGCGCGGCTACTGGAAGGCCGGCAACCTCGATCTGGACACGGTGGCGAGCATCTCGGAGCTGGTGGGCGCGTACCTGGCGCAGCGCGGGGCCTTTTCCTTCGTGCTCCTGACGCTGGCGGCCCAGCCCGCACACAGCCTGGTCGACATGTCGCGGCTGGCCGAGCGCCTGGGCAGCGGCGTGAACACCGCCGAGCTGCACAGCATCCTCGACACCCTGACCCGCGCGCCCTTCCTGGCCCTGACGCCCCTGCCCGGCGGCCAGTACCTGCTGCGCGGCGATGTCCGCGACCTGCTGGCCGACCTGGCCGAGTACGCCGACGGCGTGCGCCGCCGCGTGCGCCCGGCAGCCCAGACGACCACAACGGCAACGGCGCTGGCCTAGGGCGGCGCTCCGTTACGTTGCTGCGTGTTCTGGGCAGCAACGTAACGGAGCGCCGCCCTTATCACGGTTTCTCACTTCGTTCGGCCCAGAAAGGTTCGGCAACCTTTCTGGGCACCGCCCTGAAGCAAGCCAAAAAGGGGAAGGCCGCAGCGGTCTTCCCCCGGCTCCAGTTCGGGGGAGGTCACATCCCCTTGTCGTCCGTCCCCGTCGTCCCGAAGGTGGTGTCGGTTGAGGTGCCGTCGTTCGTCTCGCCGGGGGGCTTGGGAATCCCCCGGTCCACCCGGTCGGACGGGCGGCGGGGGCTGTCGGTCACGTTGGGCGTGTCGGTAAAGCCCGTCTCGGACTCGCCGGTCCACTCCGAGCGGCCCGACATGCCGTTGCCGGCGTCGGCGGGCAGGCCGCCCTGTTCGGTCTGGTCCGGCTGGCGTTGGTTGCGGCGGGAATCGTCAGAAGTCATGTGTCCTCCTGGGGCGGTGTCCAGAAAGGTTCGATAACCTTTCTGGGCCGAACGAAGTGAGAAACCGTGATAAAGGCGGCATGAAGTGGAGTTGCTGCCCAGAACACGCAGCAATGTAACGGAGCGCCGCCCTGTGGGGTGAAGGCCCGCGCTGAACACGGGGTCTAATCCCATGTTCAGCGCGGGGCGAGAAGCTTTTCAGCGGTTCAGGCGTGAGGGCAGTTCCTCAGCGCTTGCTGCTGCCGCTGCTCTGGCTGTTGTCGGTGCTGGTGCCGGAGGTGCTGCTGCTCCCCGCGCTGCCGGTGCCGCCCATGCCGGTGCTGCCCATCCCGCTGGTGCCGCCACTGGTGCTGCCGGTGCCCATGCTGGACGTGCCGGAGCCGCTGGTGCTGCTGCCACTCATCCCGCTGCTGCTGGATTGGCTGGTGCTGCCCATCCCGCTGCCCATGCCGCCCTGCTGCTGCACGCGGAGTTGGTTGTGGACATCCTTCACACCGCGCAGGTGCTCCACACATTCCTCGGCGCGGCGCTTTTGCTGGCGGTCAGACACGGTGCCGGTCAGGGTGACTTCCCCGTTCTGCACCTGCACGTCGATGTCGCTGGCATCCACGTCGTGCGAGTCTTCCAGCGCGTCGTTCACCTGCTCCTTGATGCGGTCGTCGCTGCGCTGGTAGCCCCTGGGACCCCGGCCCTGATGGCTCTGCATGCCGCCCATCCCGCCGGACTGGCCCTGACCATAGCTCTGGCCGTAGCTGGAGCCACCGCCCATACCCGAGCCGTAGCTCTGGCTGGAGTTGGACTGGCTGCCGTACTGGCCGCCCTGCATACCGCCCATCCCGCCGGACATGCCGCCCATGCCCGAGCCGTAGCTCTGACCGTAGCCGCCCTGCTGCCCGGACATCTGGCCGTAGTCCTGGCCATACATTCGGCCCGAGCCGCCGTAGCTCTGGCCCATGCCCCCCTGGCTGCTCATGCCGCCGTAGCCCATCCCACCGCGGCTCTCAGAGCCGTAGCCCATGCTGCCCTGGCTGGAGCTGCCGCCGTAGCCCTGCTGGCTGCGGCCCTGGCCCCAGCGGTCATCGTCGGAGTTGCTGTAGCCCTGGCTGCCCCAGCCCCAGTCGCGGCCGTAGGAACCGCTGCGGCCCTGGTCCATGCCGGACCCCATGCTGCGGTCGCGGTCATAGCTACCCTGGCCGCCGTAGCTCTGACCCATTCCGCCCTGGCCCATGCTGCCCTGGCCGGAGTTGCCACCGTAGCTCTGGCCCATGCCGGAACGGTCGCCGTAGCGGTCGTCGCCCATGCCACCGTAGGAGCCGCGGCCCATGCCGTAGCCCTGGCCCATACCCGAGCGGTCGCGGTAGCGGTCGTCGCTGTAGCGGTCGTCGTCGCGGCCCCGGAACATGTCGCCCACGCGGTCCATCATTCCGCCGATGCCCCCGCGGCGGTCGTCGCGGGTCATATCACGGTCGTCATAGCGGTCATCACGGTAACGGGTCATGTGCTCCTCCAAGTGGTGTGGGAGTGCCGCCACCTGGACCCTCCAGGCGTTACAGCTCCTCCACTGGTGTTGCTTTCCTAGTCATATCCGTCTAGACACCTGACTGGGATGACAGTCGCTTTAAGGGGCCGGCACTGGACCACTCATGAACCTTCGGTGACGGGACGGGAAGAGGTCTGCCCGGTGCAGCTCCCCCTCACCCTGCCTTTCCCGGACGGACCGTGGCAGGAGATGAGAAAAGAGCTGTCCCGGCAGCCGAGGAGCGGGGTCTGTGACTGCACCGGAGACAACAGCAGGCGGGCACGGACCGCAGTCGGGGACCAGGGTGAGGGGTATGCTGGAGGGCGTTATGACGCAGTCGCAGACCATCATGTCCGGCGGGAACGCGGCCTTTATCGAGGGGCTGTACGAGGCATACCTGGCCGACCCTGGAAGCGTGGACGCCGAGTGGCGCGCGTACTTCGACGAGTTGCGCGGTGAGGCGCGCGAGACGGCCCACTCCGCCGTGCAGCAGGCCTTTTATGAGCTGGGCACCCAGCGGCGCGGCGGAGCGGTCGTGCCGGTGCCCGAGGGTGTCAGCGGCGCGCAGCAGGCGGCGGGCGCGCTGGTCACGGCCTACCGCGTGTACGGCCACATCAGCGCCCGGACCAACCCGCTCAAGATGCGCGGCCTGCCGGTGGTGCCCGAACTCACGCCCGAGTTCTACGGCCTCTCGGAGGCGGACCTGAATGAGCACGTGCAGGAAGGCTCGTTCAGCGGCACCCTGCGCGAGGTGATCGCCCAGCTTCAGGAGACGTACTGCGGGGCCATCGGCTTCGAGTTCAACTATCTCCCGGCCACCGAGCGCCGCTGGTTCCAGGAGCGCATCGAGCCGACGCGCGGGCGCGGCACGTACAGCCCGGAAGAGCGCCGCCGCTTCATGCACAAGCTCAACGCCGCCGAGGGGCTGGAGCGTTACCTGCACATCAAGTACGTGGGCCAGAAGCGCTTCTCGCTGGAGGGCAGCGAGAGCTTTATCCCGCTGCTCGACCGCATCATTCAGCAGGCGGGCCGGTACGGCGTCAAGGAAACCGTCATCGGGATGGCGCACCGTGGCCGCCTGAACGTGCTGGTCAACATCTTCGGCAAGAAGCCCTCCGACCTCTTCGCGGAGTTCGAGGGCAAGAAGAAGATCAGCGACAACCCCGACATCGCGGGCGACGTGAAGTACCACATGGGCTTTTCCAGCGACGTGCGCACCCCCGGCGGGCCGATGCACCTCGCGCTGGCCTTTAACCCCTCGCACCTGGAAATCGTCAGCCCGGTGGTCCACGGCAGCGTGCGCGCCCGCCAGGACCGCCGCGGCGACACCGAGCGCAAGCAGGTGCTGCCGATCACGATCCACGGCGACGCCGCCGTCAGCGGGCAGGGCGTGGTGATGGAGACGCTGAACCTCTCGCGCCTGCGCGGCTTCACGACGGGCGGGGCGGTGCGCATCGTCATCAACAACCAGATCGGCTTTACGATCAGCGACCCGCGCGACACCCGTTCCAGCCGCTACTGCACCGATGTCGCCAAGATTGCCAACGCGCCCGTGCTGCACGTGAACGGCGACGACCCGGAGGCGGTGGCGTTCTGCGGCGACCTGGCGCTGGAGTACCGCCAGACCTTCGGCAAGGACGTGTTCATCGACCTGATCACCTTCCGCCGCCACGGCCACAACGAGGCCGACGACCCCACCATGACCCAGCCGATCATGTACCGCGAGATCAAGGGGCACCCCGGCACCCGCGCCCTGTACGCGCAGGCGCTGGAGGGGGCGGGCGTGCTGAAGCCGGGCGAGGGGGAAGAACTGGTCGAGCGTTACCGCGACCGGCTCGACGCCGGGGACGCGGTGGTCGAGGAGATCGAGAACCTGGAACAGAGCAAGCTCGCCGCCGACTGGAGCGAGTACGCGGGCACCCACTGGACCGAGGACACACCCACCGCCGTGCCCCAGGCAGAACTCACCGAATTGGGCCTGAAGCTGGCCGGGGTGCCGACAGGGTTCACGCCCCACCGCGGCGTGAAGCGCGTGCTGGACGCCCGCCGGGCGATGGCGCAGGGCGAGCAGCCGCTCGACTGGGGCATGGGCGAGATGCTGGCCTACGCGACGCTGCTGGTGGAGGGGTACAACGTGCGCCTGGACGGCCAGGACTCGGGGCGCGGGACCTTCGTTCACCGCCACGCCGTGCTGCACGACCAGAGCGCGCAGGACCCCATGAACGAGGAGTACCTCGGCCTGGCGCACCTGTCGCCCGAGCAGGGCCGCGTCGAGATCGTGGATTCCACCCTCTCGGAGGAGGCGGTGCTGGCCTTCGAGTACGGCTACTCGACCTCCGAACCCAAGGCGCTGGTGGCCTGGGAAGCGCAGTTCGGGGACTTCGCCAACGGCGCGCAGGCGGTCATCGACCAGTTCCTCAGCGCGGGCGAGAGCAAGTGGCAGCGCCTCAGTGGCCTGACCATGCTGTTGCCCCACGGCTACGAGGGGGCGGGGCCGGAACACTCCAGCGCCCGCCTGGAGCGCTACCTGCAACTGTGCGCCCAGAAGAACATGCAGGTGGTGGTACCCAGCAGCGCCGCGCAGATCTTCCACCTGCTACGCCGCCAGGTGCTGCGCCCCTACCGCAAGCCCCTCATCGTGGCGACGCCTAAGAGCCTCCTGCGCAACAAGCTCGCCATGAGTCCGCTCTCCGAACTGGCCGAGGGCCGCTTTCAGGAAGTCATCGGCGACGACACCGTGCAGAACGCCCGCCGCGTGGTGATCAGCTCGGGCAAGCTGCACTGGGAACTGTTCGAGGCGCGCGACGCCGACAAGGAAGGCTACGCGGGCACGGCCCTGATTCGCCTGGAGCAGCTCTACCCCTTCCCGACGGAGGCCCTGAGGGCCGAACTGGCGAAGCACCCCGGCGCGCAGGTCGTGTGGGCGCAGGAGGAGCCGGAGAACCAGGGCGCGTGGCTGATGATCTGGGAAGACCTGGAAAAGGCGCTGGAAGCGGACCAGACCCTCACCCACGCCAGCCGCCCGCGCGCGGCCAGCACCGCCGCCGGGTATGCCAGCGTTCATACGCTGGAGCAGGCCCAGGTGATCGCCGCCGCGCTGGGCGAGCCGGTCACCCGCAAAGACATCGAGGCCCAGGTGCCGCTCACCGAGGAAGCCAAGGCGCAGGGGTAAGGCCGCCCAGGGGTCGAGAGGTCGGGGGTCGAGAAGGTTCCTCGACCTCTCGACTTCTGGACTTTTTGACCCCAGTCGGCGTCACCGCGTCAGTCACGCCCCGGCAGGGGTATAAAGGAGCACGTTATGGCCGAAATCAAGGTTCCCGTATTTTCCGAGTCGGTAAGCGAGGGCACGCTGCTGACCTGGCACAAGCAGCCCGGCGACGCCGTGAAGCGTGGCGAGGTCATCGCGGAGATCGAGACCGACAAGGTGGTGCTGGAAGTCACCGCCCAGCAGGACGGCGTTCTCCAGAGCATCGCCAAGCAGGAGGGCGACACCGTGCTGAGCGAGGAGGTGCTGGGCACCATCGGGGAGGCGGGCAGCGCCCCCACCGCGCAGGCGGCCAGCACGCCCGCCCCGGCTGCCGATCAGGCCAGTGGCCCGGTGGCGAATGAGGCGAGCGCGGGCGGCACGGCCACCCAGCCCGACAGTCAGGGCGATCAGCCCGCCGCGGCCCGCCGCGAGGACCTCTCGCCCGCCGTGCGCAAGCTCGTCACGGAACAGGGCCTCGACCCCGCGCAGATTCCCGCGACCGGACCGAAGGGCCACATCACCAAGGCGGACGCGGTGGCGGCGGCCCAGGGTGGCCTGACGTACCAGGGGCCGCAGTCGGCGGCGGAGCCGGTAAGCCTTCAGGGTGCGGCCAGCGGCCAGCAGCCAGCGGCCAGTCAGGCCCAGGCGGCAGCGCCTGCCCCCGCGGTGCAGGTGCCCCAGGGGGCGCGGCCCGAGCAGCGCGTCCCGATGACCCGCATCCGCCAGCGCATCGCCGAGCGCCTCAAGGACGTGCAGAACACCGCCGCCCTGCTGACCACCTTCAACGAGGTCAACATGAAGCCGGCGATGGACCTGCGCAAGAAGTACCAGGACCAGTTCGTCGCCAAGCACGGCGTGAAGCTGGGCTTCATGAGCCTGTTCGTGCGGGCGGCGACCGAGGCCCTCAAGCAGTTCCCGATCGTCAACGCCAGCGTCGAGGGCAAGGACATCATCTACCACGGCTACTACGACATCGGCATCGCCGTGGCCTCCGAGCGCGGGCTGGTCGTGCCCATCCTGCGCGACACCGACCAGATGAGCCTGGCCGACATCGAGAAGAAGATCGCCGAGTTCGCCCAGAAGGCGCGCGGCGGCAAGCTCACGCTGGAGGACATGAGCGGCGGCACCTTCTCGATCACCAACGGCGGCACCTTCGGCTCGATGATGAGCACGCCCATCATCAACGCGCCGCAGAGCGCCATTCTGGGGATGCACAACATCATCGAGCGGCCCATCGCCCAGAACGGGCAGGTCGTGATCGCCCCGATGATGTACCTCGCCGTCAGCTACGACCACCGCATCATCGACGGCAAGGAAGCCGTGCAGTTCCTGGTCACGATCAAGAACCTGCTGGAAGACCCGGCGCGGATGCTGCTGGAGGTCTGATGCTACCCGTCAAGGGCGAGCAGAGCGAGTAGGCACAAGAGGCGTGGGCCGCCCCGCGCCTCCTCTCAGCAGTTAGTCGTCAGCGGTCAGCTTTCCCGGAAGGGGGCTGGCCGCTTTTGGGTTGCCGGGCTTGGGAGCATGGGCTACGCGCTTCGGCAGACGTGCCGCACCTTGTCTGCCAGTTAGCGTGGGGCATGGCGAACGTCTTGCACCTGATGAACGCGGGGGGCTTCCTCTCCCCTGCCCTGGCGGATGAGGTGCGGGAGGTGGCGGGCGCAGCCCTCACCCGGCACGCGGCGCGGCTGGGGCTGGATGGGGTGGATGTGGCCGTGTACGTGACGCCGTGGACACTGCCGGAAACAGGTGTGGGAGGGTATGCGCCGCTCCCACACTGGATACAGATCACGCTGACCCCCGACAACCCGAATTTTGCGGCCCACTGGCGGCGCGAAGTTCCCGCCACACTCGCCCACGAACTGCACCACGCGCGGCGCTGGCGGGAGCCGGGGTACGGCCAGACGCTGCTTGAAGCCCTGGTGTCGGAGGGGCTGGCGCAGCACTATGAGGCGGGAGAGCGGGATGCCCCGCCCCCTTACGCCCACATCACGGCGGACCTGGAGCCGCTCTGGGAGCGGGCACAGGCCGAGCTGGACGCTCCCAGCTACAGCCACCCCGCCTGGTTCTATGGCTCAGAGACGGTGGGCCTTCCCCGTTGGGCCGGCTACGCGCTGGGCCACGAACTCGTCCGCCGCTTTCTGGGCGCGGAAGGTGGCGACGCCCTGACCCGTGCCAACACCCCCGCCGAACGGTTCCGGGCGGCATGGGCCAGATAGACCCATCCTCTACGGGCCACAAGCCACGAAAGACAGGCTCAAATCTCCTGCAAGGGCACCTGCGCCAGCCACTCCGGCACCTCGTCCGGCGCGTAGGTGTCGAAGGTCAGGCGGGTCAGGCTGACGAGCGGATACCCCTCCAGCGGCCCTTCCTCTTTCCGGCGGTCCACGATGCAGGCCACAGCCACACACCTGCCGCCCAGGGCCTCCACCGCGCGAACAGCCTTCAGGACGCTGCCCCCGGTGGTCAGCACGTCCTCGACGGCGATGAAGGGTTCGCCGGGCCGGATGGTGAACGCCTCGCGGACCTTCATGCCGCCCTGGCCGTCCTTTTCGGCAAAGATGGCGCGGGTTCCGTAGTGGCGGGCCACCTCGTAGGCCAGCACCACGCCGCCCATCGCGGGGCCGACGAGCAGGTCGGCCTGGATGCCTTCCTCGCGCAGCTTTTCTGCCAGGGCCTGCCCGATTTGCTCGGTCAGGTGGGGGTATTGCAGCAGGGTGGTGGATTGCAGGAACTTGGGCGAGTGGCGACCCGAGGCGAGCAGAAAATGCCCCTCGTGGTACGCGCCTGCTTCCCGGTACAGCGCCAGAACGTCCATGCGGCGAGTATCGCATTCTGCACGGGCGGCGGCGTGCATGATGGGAGGCCAATGGGGCAGAGCCTTCAGCCGTCAGCGTTCAGCCATCAGCAGACTGGGGGCGGAAATCCATGAACCAGGCCTACGTGGACGCGAGCTGGCATGAATTGCCGGACGGGCACGGCGTGGGCGGCTGGGGGCTGGTGCTGCTGCTGCCCGGCGAGCTGCCCGCCCGCTATCAGGGCCAGATGGACGCGCCCGACAACAATGCCGCCGAGCTGCGCGCGGTGCTGGAGGCGGTGCGGCACGCCCCGGCAGGCGAACCGCTGGCCGTCTACACCGACAACCAGGCCGTGATTGCCTCGGTGGGGCGGGGGCGCGGCCCCTGGCTGCTCGCGGACCTGGCGCGCGAGGTGCAGGACGAGGTGGAGGCGCGGGGCGTGCCGCTGCGGGTGGACTACGTGCCCCGCACCCGGCGGCATATGCTGTCCGCCCACGAACTTGCCAACGCCGCGCGGCGCGGACAGGCCAGCACCGAGGCCCCCGGCCCCCATGCCGACGTGCTGATCGAGCAGCGCCCCGCCCTCCCCGAGGCGCGCGTCAGCCTGCGCCGCCACGGCGAGCGGGTCACGGCCCACGTGAACCTCGACCCCCTGTCGGACGTGCCCCCCAGCGCCCAGGCCCTGCTGGCCGCCGTCACCCTGGCCCGGCCCGGCGAGGTGCTGCTGGTGCGACGTGCCAGCAAGGTCGCCCAGGCGCTGTGGCAGCGGCCCGAGCGCGCTCTGCTGCCCGCCGCCCACGCCCAGCTCACCCAGGCCCGGCAAACAGCAGACGGGCTGGGCGTACAGGTGCAGTTCGGCTAGGTCTGAGTGATGGGCGATGAGTGATGAGGGCGGGGAGGGTGGTCCTGCTCATCACTCATCACTCGACCCTCATCCCTTCTGGACTTCGGTTGTCTCGCCCGGCTCCAGCACCCGCACGTCCACGCCGCGCTCGCGGCCCTCGCGGGCGAAGACCTGGGGGTCGCCGGTCAGGACCGGGAAGGTGCCGTAGTGCATGGGGATGGCGACGCGGGGGCGCAGCAGCTCCAGGGCGCGGGCGGCTTCCTCCGGCCCCATCGTGTAGTGGTCCCCGATGGGCAGCAGGGCCACGTCCAGCCCCCGGTCCCCGATCAGGCGCATGTCGGAAAAGAGGCTGGTGTCGCCCGCGTGGTAGACGCGCACGCCGTCCATCTCGATGATCAGCCCAGTGGGCATCCCGCCGTAGGTGTCGTCGGGAAAGGACGAGGAATGCCAGGCGGGCGTGAGGGTCACGCTGCCCCAGGGCGCGCGGTAGGTGCCGCCGATGTTCATGCCGACCGCGTTGGGCGCGCCGTTCTTCTGGGCATACCCCCCGATCTCGGCGGTCCCGATGATGGGCACCCCGGCCTTCCCGAAGTCGGGGGCGCTCCCCCAGTGGTCCCCGTGGGCGTGGCTGATCAGCACGGCGTCCACCTGCCAGCCCAGCGCCTCCTGCACGGTGGTGGGCGACATGGGGTTGCCCTCGATAAAGGGGTCGATCAGCACCTGGTGGTCGCCGCTGCTCAGCAGGAAGGCACTCTGGCCCAGAAAACGAATCTGCATGGTTTCAGTGTAGGGGCGCGTGGTGGGGGGCGCGCTGAGCGTTTTCTCACCCGGCTGGCCCTGCACCGGGCGCGGTGGCCCGTATAGTAGGCGCGTGCCGCATGGCGTTTGCGGCGGGAAGGAGCGGCCACCCATGTCCCTGTCTCTCGGAACCTTCAGCCCCCGGGACGTGCTGGACGTGTTGCTGGTCGCCTTCCTGATCTACCAGGGCTACCTGCTGGTGGTGGGCACCCGCGCCGTGAACGTGCTGCGCGGGATTCTGGTGTTCGCGGGCGTGTGGGTGCTGGCCCGGCTGCTGGGCCTGACCACCCTGAGTTATCTGCTGGACCGGGCGGGCACGGTGGGCCTGTTTGCGCTGGTGGTGCTGTTTCAGCCCGAACTGCGCGCGGCCCTGGAGCGGGTGGGCCGCCCCCGCGGGCGCGACGTGGGCGCGAGCGGCGCGGCCTTGCAGGACCTCGCGCGGGCGATGGAGCGCCTGGCCGAGCGCAAGACGGGCGCGCTGATCGCCATCGAGCGCCGCACGCCGCTGGGCGAGTACGCGGCGACCGGCGTGGGGCTGGACGCCCGCGTCAGCACGCCCTTTCTGGAGGCCCTCTTCGCGCGCAATGCCCCGCTGCACGACGGCGGCGTGATCCTCCAGGGGTCGCGGGTGGTGGCGGCGGGCTGCCTGTTTCCCCTGCAACCCGCCGACGGCACCTACCGCCGCTACGGCACCCGGCACCGCGCCGCCATCGGCCTTTCCGAACTTACCGACGCGGTGGTGCTGGTGGTCAGCGAGGAACGCGGCAGCATGCGAATTGCGCTGGCCGGACGGCTGGGGCCGGACCTGAACGGCACCGAGCTGCGCGAGCAACTGCGGGCGCTGGTGTACGACCGCGCCGACCTGGCCGGAACCCTGCCGCCCGCCCCGGTGCCCCCCGTGCCCGCAGACAGAGGGGGAGAGGCCCCGCCCGGCCAGGCACCCGACAGGGGCCAGCCCCCAGAAAGGGGCGGCGCATGACCCGCTGGGCCGACCCGCGCTACCTGTGGCGGCGACTGATGCACAACCTCCCCGTCAAGCTGCTGGCGCTGGTGGTGGCGGTGGTGCTGTGGTTCGTGGCGACGGCGGACCGCCGCGCGAACGTCGAGCAGGGGTACGACGTGCCCGTGACCGTCAGCGACACGACCGGCGGGCGTGGCGTGGGCACCCGCGCCGTGAGCGACCTGACGCCCGGCACTGTCCGCGTGACCCTCAGCGGGCGGCCCGAGCGGCTGCGCGAGCTGAGCGGCGACGACATCGAGGCGGTCGTGGACGTGACCGGCGTCCCCGAGGGCAGCTTTACCCGGCCCGTGGCCGTGCAGGCCCCCAGGGGCACCGCGCTGCGGCGGCAGACGCCCGAGCGCGTGCAGGGCTTCGTGGACACGCTGCTGACCCGCACGCTGCCCGTCGCCCTGAGTGTGGCCACCCCCTCCGAGACGAGCATCCCCCGCTACGCCGTCACCCCCAGCGAGGCGGCCGTCAGCGGGCCGGGCCGCCTGGTCACCACCGTGCAGCGCCTGGTGAGCAGCCCCGTCTCGCTGGCCCCCGGCGAGGACCGCGAGACGCCGCTGATTGCCCTGAATGCGCGCGGCGAACCCGTCCGGGGCGTGACCACCACGCCCACCACGGTCACCGTGCGCCGCCTGGACACCGGCGAACTCCCGGTCAAGAGTGTGCCCGTCGTGCTGAACGACCCCCCGCCCGGCCTGCGCGTGACCGCCGTCAGCGTGCAGCCCGGCAACGTGCGCGTGGTCGCCGCCCCGGAACTGCTGGCCCGCCTGCGCGAGATTCCCGGCACCGTCACCTACCGCGAGGGCACCTCCACCCTGCCCGTCACCCTGCGGCTCCCGGCAGGCGCGCAGGCCCTGGAGCAGGTCAATGTCCGCCTGACGGTGGAGCGCCGCACCCCCGCGTCCCCCGGCACACCATGACCCCAGCGCGCCCTGGGCTAACACGGGGCTGGGGCCTGACACGGGGATGACATGGGCCGGATACTGAAGTCCATGTCAGCTTCCGGTCGGCCCCCCGGCGTATACTGAGGTCATGGTGTGGCGCATGACCCACGCGGCCATATGATTGCCGAGCGGCCCGGCCTCCCGCATCCGCTGGCCGAACTGGCAGGCTGGGACGAACGGGTCCGGCTGATGGTGCGCCCGCGCCGCTTCGAGCACGTGCTGCGCGTGGCGGAACTGGCCTGCCAGATCGCCCGCGCCAACGGGCTGGACGAGGCGCGGGCCTACGCGGCGGGCATCCTGCACGACATCGCCCGCGACCTGCCGGACCCCGAGCTGCTGCGGCTGGCCCCGCCCGAGTGCACCATCGACAGCGCGCACCCGCTGGCCCTGCACGGCCGCGCGGCCCGCACGCTGCTGGAGCGCTGGGGCTACCGCGATCAGGTGGTGCTGGAGGCCGTCGAGGACCACACCACCGGGCCGCGCGGGGGCAATCCGGTGTCGGCCTGCGTGTACATCGCGGACGTGTCCGAACCCGGGCGCGGCGTGAACGAAGACATCCGCGAACTGGCCCTGCGCGACCTGGACGCGGCCCTGAACCGCGCCATCGTCTCCAAGGTCACGTACCTTCAGGGACGCGGCATCCAGGTTCACCCCCGCACCCTGCGCGCCTACCACGCGCTGCCTTGCCCGGCGACGGCCGACCCTCCCCTTCCCCCATGACTGTTTCTCCCCCTGCCTCCTCCCCAACCCCCACCACCTCCTCCTCTGCCCTGCCCCGCCGCCGGGCGCGGCTGCGGGCCGTGCAGGCGTTCGGCCTGAGCCTCGCGGCCCTGACCCTGGGCGGCTTCGCGGTCCTGAGCGCGCCGGGGGGCGGGGCCGCCGCGGCGCTCCCGGCGGGCGGCCCGCCGCACTTCACGCTGCTGCTGGCGGGGCGCGACATCGTGTACTGCGCCTACCACACGCCCTGCAAGAACCAGGATCAGCGCACCGGGCTGCTCCAGACCCCCAACACCGACACGCTGATGCTGGTGAAGGTGGACGGCACGCGCGTCAGCGTCCTGAATATTCCGCGCGACACGAATGTGGGCGACTACAACCCCCGCCTGCCGAACGCCGAGCAGAAGGTCAACAGCCGCTACTGGGCGGGCGGCCCGCAGGCGCTGACGCAGGCCGTGGAAACCATTACCGGCGAACACGTGGACGCCTTTGTCATCGTGCGGACCGACTACGTGGCGCGGGTGATCGACGCGCTGGGTGGGCTGGACGTGACGGTGCCGGAAGGCGGCATCGAGTGGGTGGACCAGGCAGCGGGCGTAGACCTGCGCCTGCCCGCGGGCCAGCATCACCTGCGGGGCGAACAGGCGGTGCTGTTCCTGCGCGTGCGCAAGGGCTTCGGGGACGACTACGGGCGCATCGACCACCAGAAGCAGGCCCTGACGCAACTGGCCGCCCGCCTCAAGTCGCCCCAGGGCCTCGCCGCGCTGCCCACCATCGTGGGCGGCATCGGCAACGGTGTCGAGACGAACGTTGACCCCGGACTCCTCCCCGCACTGCTGCCGTATCTGCCGCAGCTCAAGCTCACCTTCGCCACGCTGCCCACGCAGACCATCCGGGGCACCTTCAACCTGGCGGTGGACCGCGAGGCCCTGGCGCGCGTGTGGGGCACGGACGGCAGCGCAGCCGCCATCCCCTCGCCTGCCCGCCCCGACGTGGCCGTCCACATCGTGGACGCCAGCGGCGCGGGTCTTGGTCCGGCCCTCGCGCGTGCCCTGGGCACCCTGGGGTACGCCCGCGTCAGCGTGCAGGGCGTGCCCGCCAGCGGCGAGGCCAGCCAGGTGTTTACTGGGCAGGACGTGCAGGCGGCCACGGAGCTGGCCGACACGCTGGGCCTGCCCCGCCTTCAGGGCGAACGTTTCCCCGTCTCAGCGGGCGAGGTGGGTATTCTGCTGGGCACGGACGCTCGCCAGAGCCTCGCGGCCCTCACGCCCCTGACCGGGGACACCCCCTCTAGCCCCACCCCCACGGAGAACCCATGACCTCACACAAACAGCCCGATCCCATCCAGAACCAGCTCCGCGCCATCGTGGACGCGGCCCGCGAACGCCGCGCCGAGGACATCGTCGTGCTGGACCTCACCGACGTGTCCTCCACCCTGGAGTACTTCGTCATCTGCACCGCCACGGCGGGCCTCCAGCTCAACGCCGTGCAGGAGAACATCCGCGAGAAGGCGCAGGCCGCCGGCCTCCCCCGCCCCACCGTGGAAGGCCCCAGCGAACGCTGGCTGCTCCTCGCCTTCGGCGGCGGCATCGTGGTCCACATCATGACCAAAGAGGCCCGCGAGTACTACGACCTCGAAGGCCTCTGGAGCGACGCCCAGGTGCTGCACTTCCCCGAAAGCGCCCCGGAGCAGACGCCGAACCGGACGGTTTAAGACCAACTTGCTCTGATTCCAGAACATCCGGACAAAACACCGGATGTTCTCCAATGGCCTCAGGCTCAGGGGCGGCCCTTCGCCTTTCTTGCAGAAAGCGTCGTAGGCTAACCCGCTTATGGTCCATCGCCGCAAGCCGGTCTTTTCTTCTTCTCGCTCCGCTCGGGTTCGTCTACGACTCACCTTAAGTTGGTATAAGAGGCTCTGAACGACGAGCTATGACCCGGCACCCGGAGGCTTCGGCTTCTCGCAGGTGCCTTCTTTTTCACAGCTCAATGCTCATCGCTCATGGCTTCCCTGACATTCGCCTGACCTCCCGCCGCACAATGAGGGCTGATGAGCCATGTGGTCGTGATCGAGGACGAGGGCACCGTGCGGGAGGTGCTGCGCTTCCACCTGGAACGGGCGGGGCTGAGGGTCACGGCGCT
Organism: Deinococcus carri; assembly: GCF_039545055.1. NCBI lineage: Bacteria > Thermotogati > Deinococcota > Deinococci > Deinococcales > Deinococcaceae > Deinococcus > Deinococcus carri. The sequence continues at coordinate 43,914 of NZ_BAABRP010000015.1, read as the reverse complement.
GGAAGCCGTGCCGGGCGCACAGGACCTGCTGGGAACGGCGGACGTGCTGGTCCTCGACTGGATGCTGCCGGGCGAGAGCGGCCTGGGCTTCCTGCGGCGGCTGCGCGGCGACCCCGAGCTGCGGCGGCTGCCGGTGCTGATGCTCACCGCCCGCGCCGCCGAGGCCGAGCGCGTGGAGGGCCTGGAAAGCGGGGCGGACGACTACCTCACCAAGCCCTTCAGCGCGGCGGAACTGGTCGCCCGCGTGCGCGCCCTGCTGCGCCGCGCCCAGCCCGACGCGCCCCAGCAGCTCAGCAACGGGCCGCTGGCGATGGACCTGGGGGCCGCCGATGCGCGGCTCGCGGGCGCGCGCCTGAACCTCACCCGGCGCGAGTTCGACCTGCTGGCCTTTTTGACGCAGCACGCGGGGCGGGTCTACTCGCGCACCGAGCTGCTGGACCGGGTGTGGGGGGCCGACTTTCTCGGCGGCGAGCGCACGGTGGACCAGCACGTCACGCAACTGCGCGCCCACCTGGGCGACGACCCCTCACGGCCCCGCTTTCTGGAAACCGTGCGCGGCAAGGGCTACCGCATGCGCCCCTGGACGGAGGGCGAATGACGCACACCCGGCCACCCACGCCGCAGGCCGACGCCTGGCTGGACGCGCTGCCCCAGGCCGTGCTGCTGTTCCAGGGGATGCCTGAAGGGCTGGGCGTGGTTCGCGTGAATGCCGCCGCCGTGCGGCTGTGGGGCGTGCCGCAGGAGCGGGCGGCGGGACGGCCGCTGCTGGAGGTGGTGCGCCGCCACACGCTGGAGGCGCTGGCCGAGCGGGGCGGGGAACTGGAACTGGAGGCGGGCGGGCGCACCCTGCGCTGCACCGCCACCCGCGCGGGGCCGGGGCAGGAGGGTGCCCTCATCGTGGAGGACATCACCGCACACCGCCGCCGCGAGGCCGAACTGCGCGAGGCGACGGCCGTTCTCTCGCACGAGTTCCGCACGCCCGTCACGGGGCTGCGCGGCGTGCTGGAGGCGCTGGAATACGACATGCCGCCCGACCTCGCCCAGAACTTCGTGCGGCAGGGGCTTCAGGAGGTCGAGCGCCTGGCCCGGCTGGTGGAGGACCTCGCCGTGGGCTTTCGCCCCACCCGCGCCCGCACCCTGCCGCTGGCCGAGGCCTTTGCGCGGGCCGAGCGGCTGCTGACGCCGGAGCTGACCCCGCGGCAGGCCACCCTCACCTTCGGGGACGACCATCTGGTGCGCGCCGACCCCGACAAGCTGCTGCAGGTGCTGCTGAATCTGATCGAGAACGCCCTGAAATACGGCCCGGCGGGGCAGCCCATCGAGGTCCAGACCCTGCTGCGCGGCACCTGGGTGGAGGTCGCGGTGCTGGACCACGGTCCCCCCCTCACCGGGACCGACGGCCTCTTTCGCGCCCACACCCGCGGCCCGCATGCCAGCGGCCAGGGCAGCGGCATGGGCCTCTATATCGTCCGCAGCATCGTGCAGGGCTGGGGCGGCCAGACCTGGGCCGAGCGGCGCGGCGACCGGAACGCCTTCTGTTTTACGCTGCCGGGCGGAGCGGGAAGTGGGTTGTAGGTTGTGGGAGGTGGGACTTCAGGGCGGCGCACCCCAGCCGTTGCCGTGTGTATCAGGCGTCCACTCCGCGCCGCTCTGTCCCAAGCCCCTGCCCTTGCTTGCCTGCCACCCACAGCCCACCCCCCACAACCTCTCCAGGAGTTCCCATGCGTGAAGCCCTCGAAACTGACCTGCGCGCCGTCCTGAATGGTGCCCTGAACATGCTCGGCACGGTCGAGCGGATGCTGCCCCTGGCCGGGGAGGTGCTGCTGCACGGCCGCACCGAACGGCTGGAGGAGATCCGGGCCATCGACCGCGAGGTGGACGCGCAGGAGGCGCAGATCGAGGCCGAATGCCTGCGGATCATCGCCCTGCACCAGCCGGTCGCGCGGGACCTGCGGCTGGTCGCCCTGATCCTCAAGAGCCTCAGCGACATCGAGCGCATGGGCGACTACACCGTGCATGTCGCGGAGGACGGCGCGCAGCTCGCGCAGCAGCCCGCCCTGAAACGCTACGTGAACCTGGCGCGGATGCTGGACCGCCTGGGCGAGATGAGCCAGAACCTGCGCACCGCCATCGCCGACCGTGACGTGACCCGTGCCGAGGCCACCACCCAGATGGACGACGAGGTGGACGACCTCTACGAGCAGATTCAGCGCGAACTCGTGACGTACATGCTCGAAGACCCCCGCAACATCTCCAAGGCCCTGATGCTGATGCGGGTGGGCCGCAGCCTGGAAAGGGTCGGGGACCATATGGAGAACGTGGCCGAGCGCGTGCGCTACTGGGTGACGGGGCAGCGGGAGGCGTAGGGGCCGCAGAAGGCGGAGGGCAGAAAGCAGAAGGCCGCCCACCCTGGCGGCCCTTTTGCGGTAGTCCTTTTACGGTGGCGGGGCGTCAGCCCCGGCTGCGCCCGTACTCGTCCGGCGCGTCGTCGTAGTGGGCGGTGTCGTGGTAGGTGCGCTCGTCCACACCGCGCTTCCAGTAGCCCATCAGAAGGGTCTGGCGGGCGGGCAGGCCGCGTTCCTCGCGCAGGTGGGCGCGCAGGGCCTTCACGCTGGCCGACTCGCACGCCACCCACGCGAAGGTGTCCGGCGTGAGGGGCAGGGGCGGCAGCGCGCGCACGGCGTCGGCCAGCAGCGTTTCCTCGCCCGCCGCACCCGTGCGGTGCAGCCAGCGCAGGCGGATGCCGGGCGGATACGCGAGGGGGAGTTCGTCGGCGGGGCCGGGAACCTCGACCAGCACGTCACCCGCCGCATCCTGGGGCAGGTCCTCCAGCAGCCGCGCGATGGCGGGCAGGGCGCAGTGGTCCCCGGCGATGAGGTACGGGCCAGCGGTGCGGGGCAGCGGTGCACCCATCGGCCCGGCCACGCCCACCGGGTCGCCCGGCTGGGCGTTCTGCGCCCACTGTGCCGCGAACCCGCCATGCAGCACCACATCCACCGTGAGTTCCCCCGCCCCGCGGTCCACGGCACGGACAGTAAAGGTCCGCACCACCGGGCGCTGAGCGGGGTCAGGCCAGACGGCGTGCCCCTCCGCGTCGCGCTGAGGCTGCGCGAGTTCCGTCGTCCCGCGCGGCACAATCAGCAGTTTGAAGGTGGAACCGGAGCCGAAGTCCTGCAACTCGCCCCCCAGCGTCAGGCGCAGCAGGTTGGGGGTCAGGTGCGCCTTGGAGCGGACATGGAGCAGACGCGGCCCCGGACGGGCGGGGCGGGAGGCGGGGGCGGGGGTGGTCATGGGGACTCCTTGGGGGTGGTGGGGAGAGCGGTCAGCAGTCAGCCGTCAGCCGTCAGGAAAAGCTGAGGGCTGACCGCTGACGGCTGAAAGCTCGCTACTGCGCGCTCACGATCAGCGGGCACTTCAGGCAGGGGTGCGGCGTGACGGCGACGCGGTGGCCGAAGGCTTCCTCAATCACGGCGGGGGTCAGGACTTCCTCGGGGGTGCCCAGCGCCGTGACGCGCCCGCCGGAGACAATCAGCACCCGGTCGGCGTACTGCGCGGCGAGGTTAAGGTCGTGCAGCACGGCCACGACGCCCACACCCTCGGCGCACAGGTCGCGGGCAAGGCGCAGCGTGGCGTGTTGATGCGCGAGGTCGAGGCTGCTGGTGGGTTCGTCCAGCAGCAGCACCCGCGCGGGTTTGTCCGGCTCGGCGGGGTCCGCCCACAGTTGCGCCAGCACGCGGGCCAGATGCACCCGTTGCTGCTCGCCGCCCGACAGCGTGAGGATGTTGCGGTTCTCGAAACCCGCCAGGCCCACCCGCTCCAGCGCGGCGCGGGCAATTTCGCGGTCTTCTGGCGTCTCGCGCCGCCCGTAGGGGATGCGGCCCAGCAGCACCACGTCCAGCACCTCGTAGGCGAAGGTCATCAGCGTCTGCTGGGGCAACGCGGCCCGGCGGCGGGCGAGGTCGGCGGGGGCATGGTCACGGAGCGTCTGCCCGAACATCCGCACCCCATCCCGGCCCAGTTCGCCGGTCAGGTGCTTTAGCAGCGTGCTTTTGCCCGCCCCGTTGCGGCCCAGCACGACGAGCATCTCGCCGCCCGTCAGCCCGAAGGTAACGCTTCGCAGCAGCTCGCGGCCGGAAACGCTGAAGTTCAGGTCCGCCACGTCCACCAGCGGCGCGCCCGTGTCCGGCAATGGGGCCTCCCTGCGCGCGAAGCCCCTCACAGCCGCTCCCCCTTGCGCCCCTGCCGCAGCAGGTACAGGAAGAAGGGCGCACCCAGCAGCGCCGTCACGATGCCGATGGGCAGCTCGGACGGCATCACGATGGTGCGGGCCAGCAGGTCCGCCAGCACCAGCAGCGTGGCCCCCGCCAACGCGGAGGCGGGCAGCAGCGTGGCGTGGTTGGGGCCGGTCAGCAGGCGCATCAGGTGCGGCACGACCAGCCCGACGAAGCCGATGGCCCCGGCGACCGCCACGCCCGCGCCCACGCTGAGAGCCACCAGCCCCACCACGGCCCACTTCACGGCGGTGACGGGAATGCCCAGGTGCGCGGCGCTGCTCTCGCCCAGCGTGAGGGCGTTCAGCGCGCGGGCCAGCAGCGGCAGCCCCAGCACGCCCACCAGCAGCAGCGGCGCGGCGCTCAGCACCGTGGGCCAGGTCGCGGCGCCCAGCGAGCCGAGCTGCCAGAAGGTGATGCTCCGCAGTTGCTCGTCGGTGGCGAGGTAGGTCATCAACCCCGTCCCCGCCCCGCACAGCGCGTTCACGGCAATGCCCGCCAGCAGCATGGTGGCGACGTTCATGCGCCCCCGGTCCTGCGCCAGCGCGTAGATGATGACGGTAGCGACCACGCTGCCCAGGAAGGCCATCACCGGCAGCGTGTACGACCCGAACAGGTGGATGCCCAGCACCACGCTCATCGCGGCGGCCAGGCTCGCGCCGCTGGAGATGCCCAGCAAACCGGGGTCCGCCAGTGGGTTGCGGAAGAGGCCCTGCATGGCCGTCCCCGCCACAGCCAGCCCCGCGCCCACCAGCAGGCCCAGCACCACGCGCGGCAGGCGGATGGCGTGCAGCACGGCGGCCTGCTGTTCCTCGTAAGCGGCCAGGGGCGGCACCCCCAGTGGCGCGAGCAGGATGGCTACTACCTGCGCTGGGGCGATGTGAACGGCCCCCGTCCCCACCGCGAAGACCACCGCCGCCAGCAGCACCAGCGGCAGCAGCACCAGCACCCAGCGTGCGCGGACCCGCTGACGGCTGACGGTCGCCGGGACCGGGGTGGAGGTCAGGCTGGTCGTCACCGCCCGAAGTCCTTCTTCCACTCGCGGGCCAGTTGCAGCGCGAACTCGGGCAGGCGCGGCCCGATCCAGCGGATGGAGTTGTCCACGGTGTAGATGCGCTTATTCTTCCCGGCGTTCGTCTGCGCCACCCCCGGCATCTTCAGCACGCCTTCCATGCCGCCCACCGAGTCCAGACCGCGGTTCAGCATGATGATGGCGTCGGGGTTCATGGCGACGAGCGCTTCGGCGGTCAGGGCCTTGGTGTCCTTGAAGGGAGCGATGTTCTTCCCGCCCGCCAGCTCGATCAGTTCGTTCGCGCCGCCCTCGGTGCCGTAGATGGTCGCGTCGCTGGGGCTGTGGGCATACAGGAAGATGACTTTCGGCGCGACTTTGGGCCGGTTTGCCTTCACGGCGGCGAGTGTGGTGTCGAAGCTCTTGCTGAGGCCGCTGGCCGCGCTGGGCACGCCGTACACCTGCGAGAGCAGGTTCAGCCGCGTCTTCACGCCGTCCAGGCCGCCCATGTCGGTGGCGGGCAGCACGAGAACCTTCACGCCCGCCGCGCGGAGCTGCTGCACCAACGTGGTGTTCTTGGGCGTGGCGAAGTTGTCGGCCGTGCCAATCACCAGGTCCGGCTTCAGCGAGATGATGCCTTCTGCGGGAAGTTGCGCCCAGTGGCCCACGCTGGGAATCTTGTTGGCGGGGTAGGTGCCGGTCACGTCCGTCCCAACAATGGTGCCTTGCTTGCCCAGCCGGTAGATCAGTTCCACCGTCGTGCCGTTGAGGGCCACCACGCGCTTCGGGTTCGTGACATTCACCGACACGCCGTCGGCCCCCTTCACTTGGGCAGCGGAGGCGGCGGGGAACAGGCTCAGGGCAAGGCTGAGGGCAAGGGTGGTCTTGAGGGACTTGTGCATCGGAAGCTCCAGGGGGGAAAGGGGCAAAAAAGAACGCTGTCCTGGCCGCACTCGGGCCGGACACGCCATCGACTGTCGCGCCCATCCTGCTTAATCCGACTTGAGAAGTCAAGTTTAAGAGTCATGACCCGGGGCGGCGCGGCAGGCGGAGTAGGCTGGGGCATGAAAAAAATCATGCTGCTTCCGGCACTGGCCCTCGGCCTCTCGGCCTGTGGCGGCACCCCGCCTCCCCTGGCCGCGCCCACCATCGACGTGAGCGGAACATGGGTGGCGACGCTGGCAGGCCCGGCGGCGGTCCTCCCGGTCCAGGTCTTCCGCTTCCGCCTCACGCAGCGGGGCAATGCGCTGAACGGGCAGGCCGAGATTGCCCCCGACCTCTCGAATCCCGTGAACGTCTACGAACCGTTCGGCCGGGTGAACGGCTCCGTGAGTGGCGACCGGTTCACCTTCACCAGCTCTGGGTGGGGCAACTACGTCGGGAGCGTGACCCTCTCCGGCACGGTGGTGGGGGGCAAGCTGACCGGCACGTGGACCAGTGTCGGCGCAAGCGGGCTGAGTGCTGCCGGAACCTTCACCGCCACGCCCCCGAACTGAGGCGGATTCCGGGGGAGGAGGGTTGCCGGGAAAGGCATTCTCGAAGCGATAACGGACTGGACGGAGTCCGTCTCATACGGATTCCGTCCAATTCCTGAACAGTCGGGAGGGCACCGCCTGTTCATCCATCTCCCGAAATCCGCCCTTGTTCCTTCTCCCTCTGGTCGGATTTCCGGGTGTTTTCAACACCCTTCAATCGGAATCCGTCTCACTCGCCCTGCACGTCCTCCGCCCACAGCGCCCGCATTTCCTCGCTGCGTGAAAGCAGCTCCTCCAGCGTCCCCTCGCCCGTCAGCCGCCCGTCCTCCAGCAGCAGGATGCAGTCGGCCCGCGTGAGGGCAGCGCGGCGGTGGGAGACGACCAGGCAGGTGGCGTCCGTTTCGCGGAAGAGGCCATCCCACAGCAGGGCCTCGGTGCGGGCGTCCAGGGCGCTCGATACGTCGTCGAAGACCAGCAGGTCGGCGTCGCGGGCCAGCATGCGGGCGACCGCCGTGCGCTGCACCTGCCCGCCCGAGAGCTTCACACCCCGCGCCCCCACCGGCGTGTCCAGCCCCGCCGAGAGCTGCGCGAGGTCGGGTTCCAGCACGGCGAGGCGCACGGCACGGTCGAGGCGCGCGGGGTCGCTGCCGCTCAGCACGTTCTCGCGCAGGGTGTCGGAAAAGAGGCTGGGAAGCTGCGCCGTGTACGCGCTGCGGGGCGGCACGAAGAAGGAAGCGGGGTCGCTGACCTCCGTGCCGTTCCAGAAGATGCGTCCCCCCTGCCCTTCGGCGCTGTCACGCGGCATCAGCCCCAGCAGCGCGCGCAGCAGCGTGGTCTTGCCGCTGCCGATGCGCCCGGTCACCACCACGAGCTCGCCTCGGCGCAGACGGAAGCTGATGTCGGTGACCCCCGCCCCGCTGGGATGACGGGCGCTCAGGCCCTCCACGCGCAGTTCTTCCAGCGGTTCGGCCTGCGGCATGACGACCTCGGCGGGCGACTCGCCGTACAGGTGGACGGGGTGGTGCGCGACGACGGTTCCGGCTGGGGCGTCCTGGAGAAGCCTTTCCATGCGGTCGTAACTCACCCCGGTGCGGCGGTGGCGGGCAATCGCGTCCCCGAAAAAGCCCATGCTCCCGGTCAGGCGCGGCAGCAGGCCGATGAACAGCACGAAGTCGGCCACGTCCATCTGCCCGCCGCGCACCCGGTTCGCACCCAGCAGCAGCACCAGCCCCACCGCGAGGTTCACCATGTTGGTGTTCACGCCGCGAATCAGCTCGGTCAGCAGCACGTCGCGCAGGGCCGAGTGGCGGCGCACCTCGCCCAGCGCGGCCAGATGCGCCACCATCTGAGGTTCACGGGCCGCCAGCTTCACGGCGCTCACGGCCCCGAAGGTTTCCCCGATAAAGTCGGTCACGCGGGCGGTGGCCTCGCGCATGCGGCGGCGGTAGGTGCGAATCCGGGGCGAGAGGCGCTGCACGAACACCACCATCAGCAGCAGCGGCGCGCACACCAGCAGCGTGATGACCGGGTCCACCCGAGCCATCATCGCAATCGCCAGGACGCAGTACACGACGAAGCCCGCGCCGTCCACCCAGACCTCGGTGTACCCGGCCACGTCCTCCACATCGTCCCGGAAGCGGCTGACCGCCTCGGCGGGCGTGTCGGGCAGGCGGCGCGAGCCTCGGGCGGTCAGCAGGTAGCCCAGCAGGTTGCGCCGCACCAGCGCGTCCAACGTGTACCACAGCTCAATCCACGCCCGGAACGCCCCGTAGAAAATGCCGAAGCGGCTCACCCGCACGAACGCGAACCACCCCACCGACACCCAGGCCGCCGCAATCAGCGGGTCGATGGGCTGCCCCGCCAGCCGCAACTTGTCGGCCTCCTCCAGCCGCCCGAACACGCCGCTCACGGCCAGCGTCAGCAGCGCGGGCGCGGCGTGAACCATCCCCCACATCAGCAGGTTGAAGGCAAAGAGCCACGGGTTGTAGGCAAAGAGCCGCCGGGAGAGGGCGAAGGTGCGGTCCTGGGGGGAGGGAGAGGTGGTGGTCATGGGTGGCTCCGGGGGGTGCGCGGGACGCAGTGCGCGGTGCGCGGGAAAAGAGGGCAAAAGCCGTTGCTGGTGCGGAAGCCACCGCGTACCGCGTACCGCCAACCGCGCACCCTCACGCCAGCACCCCCTCTTCCGCCAGCGTCCCCGCCCGCAGCAGCTCGGCGTAGTGGCTGCGCGGGTCGCGGGCAAGGGCGGCGCGGGGGCCGTCCTCCAGCACCTGGCCTTCACCCAGCACCAGGATGCGGTCGGCGCGGGCCACGGTGTCCAGGCGGTGCGCGATGACGATGGCGGTGCGCCCGGTCAGCAGGCGGGTCATGGCCTGGGTGAGCTGGGCCTCGGTGGCGGGGTCGAGGCGGCTGCTGGGTTCGTCCAGGATGACCACGGCGGGGTCGCGCAGCAGCACGCGCGCGAAGGCGAGCAGTTGCGCCTGCCCCGCGCTGAGGCTCCCGGTGGGCAGCGGCGTCCGCACGCCCTGCTCCAGCCGGGAAAGCCAGGTGCCCAGGCCGACCTCGTGCAGCGCGGCCTCCACCTCGGCGTCGGTCACCGACTCGTCGAAAAAGGAGAGGTTGTCGCGCACGCTGGCCTGGAACAGTTGCACGTCCTGGGTGACGACCGCCACCCGCGTTCTGAGGCTATGCAGCCGCACGTCGTGGGTGTCCATGCCGCCCAGCCGCACGCTTCCCGTGGTGGGGTCGTACAGCCGAGACACCAGCCGCGTGAGGGTGGTCTTGCCGCTGCCGGTGCGCCCCAGCAGGCCGACCGTCTGCCCGGCGGGAAGGTGGAAACTCACGTCGTGCAGCACGCCGCGCACGCTGGGGTCTTCGGGCGCGTAGCTGAAGCTGACGTTCTCGAAGCGCAAGTCGAGCGGCCCCTGGGGCAGTTCGCGCGTTCCCTCCTGCAACTCCGAGCGCAGGGCCAGCAGTTCCCCGACGCGGCCCAGGCTGGCCCCGGCCTTTTGCAAGTCCTGAAGCTGCTGCGTGAGCTGGTCGATGGGTTCTTCCACCATGTTCATGTACTGGTAGAGCAAAAAGGCGGTGCCCAGGCTAATGGCACCCGCCGCGTACAACCCCACCGCCGCGCCCAGAACGCCCACGTACCCGGCGGCAAACAGCGCCATGCTGAGCTGCCACACCACGCTGCGCCGCCGCCAGGAAAAGGTGCTGCGCTGGAAAAAGTCCCGCTGCACGCGAAGAAAGCCGCGCAGGTGGTGTTCCCCGGCCCCCAGCGAGCGCACGTCGTCCAGGCCCGCGAGGCGTTCCTCCACGTAGCCGAACAGTTTGGCGCTGCTCTCGCGTTCCAGGCGGGTGGGTTCCACGCCCTTTTTCCGCACCTGATTCATGGCGACCAGCGTCACGACCACGAAAAAGGTGATGCCCACGCCCACCCGCCAGTCGGTCAGGTAGAACATCACGACCGCGCCGGTCAGCAGCAGCGCCGCGCCGAACACGCGCACCGCGAACTGTGAGAAGAAGTTGCTCAGGGCGGTCACGTCGCCGTCGATGCGCTCGATCATCTCGCCGGGCGTGCGCTCCTTGTGTTCGCGCATATCCAGCGACAGCAGGTGCCGCATCAGGTCGGCGCGCAGGCGGTTGGTGGCGGTCCAGCCCACCCGCGCGCCCACATAGGTCGCCCCGGCCGTCAGCAACTGCACACCCACCGCGAACAGGATGTACAGGCCAGCCAGCCGCGCCAGCAGCCCCACGTCCGCGCCCCCGCCCAGCTTGGCGTTGTCCACGAAGCGCCGCAGCAGTTGCGGCAGCAGCAGGTTCAGGCCGGTCCCGGTCAGCAGCAGCGCGGCCAGCGCCACCACCTGCCACTTCAGCGGCCCGAGGTAGTCACGCAGCACCCGGCCCGTCTGGGAGCGGGCGGGCGGACCTGAGGCGGAGGGGGAGGAGGCAGCGTCCGGCATTCCCCCAGGCTAGGCCAGCCGGGGGTGAGGATGCATCCGCCGAGTGGCGCAGTGGGAAGGGCTACAACGCCGCGCGCAGCCTCGCCGCCACTGCATCCAGTTCGGCGCGGGGGGGATGCGTCCACTGCACCTGCATCTTCAGGGAATCGCCTTCCCGCCTGGGGATGACATGCAGATGCGCGTGAAACACGTCCTGCCCGGCCACCTCACCGTTCGCCATCCACAGATTCAGGCCCTCGCAGGGCAGACCGCTGGCCTGGAGAGCCTGGGCCACCTGCTGTCCCAACTCGGCCATTGCGCCCGCCTCCTGCGTCGTGAGATCCGTGAAGGTGACGGCATGGCGCTTGGGAACGACCAACGTATGCCCCGTGTTGAAGGGGCCTATGGTCAGAAAAGCTACACACAGCTCGTTCTCCGCCACCCGGCTCGCCTCGGCCTCCCCGGCGACGATGGCGCAGAAGATACAGTCCTTCACGCCAGTTCCCGGATTTTTGCCAGCACCACCTCGGGCCGCACGGTGTACTCCCCGGTCTGGGCTTCCACATGCTCGAAGCGCACCACACCGCCCCGGTCAATCAGGAACACTGCCCGCCCGCTGATGCCGCGCTCGTCCAGCGCCACGCCGTACTGCCGGGCGACCTCCAGATTCATATCGGCCAGCAGCGGCACCTCGATACCGTACTCGGCGGCCCAGGCCTTGTGCGCGTACACGCTGTCGCGGTTCACGCCCAGCACCACCGCCCCGGCATCCGCGAAGTCGTCCTGACGGCCGGAATACTCGGGCAGCTGCATGGAGCAGACCGGGCTGAAGTCCAGCGGATAGAACACCAGCACCACGTGCTTCTGACCCCGATAACTGCTGAGCGTGACCGGCTGGCCCAGCGTGGAGGGCAGCGTGAAATCGGGCGCGGGCTGACCGAGAAGGCTCATGGTCGGCAGTCTAGCGGGTGGCCGCCGGGCGTCATACGGTTGCCGTCCAATCCGTTATCAAATCGGGAAAGCGCCGCTTCGATAACTCCTTTCCCGGCAATCGTTGGGTTCCTCCTCGCTCTGCTCGGTTGAACAGTTTTTGTCACTGTTCAACCGGAATTCGTATCAGTCGGCCTTTCTGAACAGCCCCCAGACCACCCCGGCCACAGCCGGCAGCACGATCCAGGCCGCCGTGGGCCAGCCGCCCAGGCCCCAGCCGTAGGCCCGGCTCGCCAGCCCCAGCCCTGCACAGGCCAGGGCGAACAGGACGAGCCAGGGAAAGGAGCGGCGGGGTTTTCCGGTCATGGGATGACTGTACCCCGGACCACAGGCCGCCGGCCTCTCACGCCCAACGATGGAGCTTTGATGACTTGTACCGCGTCCCTGTTCATGCCGCAGTCAGACGCGGCGCACTAGTCTAGGGGCATACCGTCCCCCACCCTGCATCACTCCCGGCGGGCGGCAAGGAGGCCCCTGATGGCTGACATTCTCCCCCCCAACATGCTGAACGAACGCCCGCGCACCCCCGCCGGGCTGCTGAGCAACCAGGAAAAAGACCGTCTGATCGAGCGCGGCTTTCTGGGCCTGTACCGCTGGTACACCGCCCGCAGCCAGGAAACGCGCAACTGGAACGCCGACAAGTCCTTCGACTGGCGCAACATGAACAAGGACCTCCCCCCGGAAGTCATCACCGTGATTCAGGGCTTTTTCGCGGTGGAGCAGTACGCGCCCGACTTCACCTCCAACCTCGTGCATCTGGTGCGGCGTTCGCATGGCCGCAGCCACTTCCAGCTGCGCTGGGGCAGCGAGGAGGAAAAGCACGCCGACGCCTGGGAAAACGCGGTGCTGTTCAGCGAGCAGCGCAGCCCCGAGTGGATCGAGGAATACAAGGACCGTCTGCGGGCGCAGACCTGGGAACTGCCCTTCCCCGACGCGATTCACAACCTGGTCTACACCGTGTTTCAGGAGCGCGCCACCCAGCTCAACTACCTGAACATGATGAAGATCGCCCAGGGCAAGAGCGAGAGGCCGCACCTCAAGGGCGTAACGGACCCCGTGCTGGCGAAGGTCGCCCAGACCATCGCGGTGGACGAGGCGGCGCACTACAACTTCTTCCTGGAAGGCGTGCGGATGTACCTCTACTACTACCCCGAGCGCACGCTGGAGGCCATCAAGAACGTGATCGGGCAGTTCTCGATGCCCGCCGCCACACTGGTCCCCAACTGGCAGGAGTTCTACGAGACGGTGTACCGCGCCGGGATCTACGGCCCGCGCGACTTTTCCCGCGACGTGATGCAGGTGGCCTTCCGCAACCTGGGCATCGAGAGCCGCAAGGCGCTGGAAGAGGGCATCCGCAAGACCCGCGAGGTCCCCGACTTCGAGGGCGGCAACTTCAAGACCACCGCCATCTTCGACACCTTCGACTACGGCCAGGTCGAGGGCGACGTGCGCCGCTTGCACGTCAAGATTCAGGACTACGAGAAGGGCATCGGCTTCGACCTCTACGACCCCACCGAGTTCGTCGAGAACCCGGAAGTGCCCAAGAAGGCGGGACAGGCCGCCGACGACTGATTGATCAGCCGCCTGTGGCGCGTGGCCTGTGGAGGGGGTTTCCCCACGCAGGCCACGCGCTTTACTGGTTGTGGGTTGTGAGTTGTCGGTCGTGGGGAGAGCGTGCAGCAGGGGGGGGTGGCAAGTGCCAGCTTGCCCTGCTGTTATACGGATTCTGTCCAATTCCTGAACAGTCGGGAGGGCACCGCCTGTTCATCCATCTCCCGAAATCCGCCCTTGTTCCTTCTCCCTCTGGTCGGATTTCCGGGTGTTTTCAACACCCTTCAATCGGAATCAGTATTACGCCTCCCCCTCCAGCCCGTAAATCTCCAGAAACCGCCGCACCCGCGCCTCCAGCGTGGGCAGGGGCGCGACCTCACCGCAGACCCAGTCAGGCTGGTAATTCCGGCAGACGGCGGGCCGGGCCGCGTAGATGCCGCACAGGCAGTCGGGGCCGAGATGGACACAGGGCACCCCCAGCGGCTTGCCGAGCGCGTGAATGTCGGGGGCCGAGCAGCACGCCCCGCACGCCGTGCAGCCCCTCACGAGGGGGGAGCGGGGCGGGAAGTCGGGGGGTGGGGTGAAGGGGTCCATGGGGGAGGCGGTACGTGGTGCGCGGGGCGCAGGAAAAGGAAGCTAGCGCCTCCGCTTCCCGCGCGGTGTGGCGACCCTCACCGCGTACCGCCTCCCGCGCACCGCGCCCCCTCCTACCGGAACGCCCGCGCCGCCGCGATCAGCGCGTCGTTCTCCGCTGGGGTGCCCACCGCGACGCGCAGGCACCCGGTCAGCCCCGGCAGCCGGTCCTGGCGGCGCACCACGATGCCGTGGTCCAGGAGGTGGCGGTAGGCGGCCTCGGCGTCGGGGGTGCGGAGCAGGTAGAAGTTGGCCTGGGAGGGCAGCACCTGCCAGAGCGGGTGGTCTTGCAGGGCGGCCTGGATGCGCCCCCGCTCGCGCCGGACTTCCTGGGCGCGCTCCTGCACGTAGCCGGGGTTCTCCAGCGCGACCTCCAGGGCGGCTTCCGCCAGCACGCCGATGTTGAAGGCGGGAACCAGTTTCCGCAGATGCTCGGCCAGGGTGGGGCTGGTCAGCGCGTAGCCCAGGCGAATGCCTGCCAGGCCCCACGCCTTGCTGAAGGTCCGCAGGCTCAGGCGGTTCGCGCCCTCCCGCACCAGTGGGCGGGAGTCGGTGCCGCTGTACTGATAGTAGGCCTCGTCCAGCACCACCACCCAGCCGTCGGCGGCCTCTACCAGCTCGCGCACGGCGGCCTGGGCGTCCACGAAGCCGGTGGGCGCGTGGGGCTGCGTGACATACAGCACGCCGGGGGGGTTGTCCCGCAGGGCGGCCTTCAGGCCCTCCACCGGCAGCGAGAAGTCGGGGTTGAGCGGCACCTGCACCAGGTTCGCGCCGAGCATCTGCGCCTCCAGGGTGTACACGCTGAAGGTGGGGCTGACGGTCAGGACGGTCTGGCCGATGCCGCCCAGTTCGGTCAGGAGCTTGATCAGCAGGTTGCTACCCGGCGTCAGGACCACGCCCGCCGGGTCCCAGTCCTCGAAGGCGGCGATGCGGGCGGCCAGGGTCTCGGCGTGCAGGTCGGGGTAACGGTTCCAGGGACGCGCCAGCATCCGCTCGGTCGCCAGGCGCTTGAGGTCGGCCGGAAAATCGTAGGGATTCTCGTTCTGGTCGAGCTTGTGGGGCACGTCGATGGGGGTGAAGGGATAGGCGGGCACCTCGCGCACCGCACCGCGCACGCCGCTCAGGTCCGGCACCCGGGCCGGGAAGGGAGTCTGGGGGGTCATGCTGTCCGTTCTACCACCCGGCCCGGCCGCGCGGTCGGGTGTCCACCCATGCCAAACGGGCGTTCGCTTTGCCCCCGTGCTAGGCTGCCCCCACGCCGCGACGCGCCCTTCCCGCCATGACGGACCCTGCCCCCACCCCCGACACCGCCGCCGACCTGCCGGCCAGGTCGCGCCGCGAGCAGATCTACGACGTGGCGGGCCGCCTCTTTTCCGAGCGCGGCTACCACGCCACCAGCATGCGCGACCTGGCCGGGGAGCTGGGGATGCAGGGCGGCAGCCTCTACGCGCACATCAGCAGCAAGGAAGATCTGCTGGTCGAGATCGTGCAGAGCGCGGCGCAGCAGTTCGACGAGGCCCTCTTTACCCTGCGCGAGCTGCCCCTGCCCGCCGACCAGAAACTGCGCGAGGCCATGCAGCGGCACATCCGCGTGATCGCCGACAACATGGAAAGCGCCACCGTCTTCTTTCACGAGTGGAAGCACCTCTCGCCCGCCGCCTACGGCCGCGTGACCGCCTGGCGCGACACCATCGACACCTTTTACCGTGACCTGCTGACGCAGGGCATCGCGGAGGGCACCTTCCGCCCCGATCTGGACGTGAAGATGGCCGCGAACCTGATTCTCTCGGCGGTGAACTGGGCCTACACCTGGTACCGCCCCGCCGGGAGCCTCACCCCGCGCGACGTGGCCGAGGGGTACGCGGACATGCTGCTGGCGGGCCTGCGTTCCCCGGAGGTCCCATGAGTCATCCCACCGTCACCGTCCGTATCCGCGACGCGCTGCGGTACGCGCAGGGCCGCGCCGCGCGGCTGGGCCGCACCCAGCAGCTCGAACTCGGGGAGGACCTGTTCGTCCGCATCGGGCCGGGGGGGCGCAAGTTCCTGCTGTTCTGCCTGGACGGCGAACCCGACCACGCGGCCGCCCGCGCCGTGGCCGAGGCCCTGGGTCTGCAAGACCCGCAGTACGGCTGGCACCAGGGCGCGACCCTGCGCTCGCTGACCGTGGTCGAGGCCGGGGCCGAGGGCAGCCCGGACGACAGCCTTCACCCCTGACCCGTCCCCACGCCCGCCCCATTCCGGGGAGACCAACCCCGTTTTACCCGCCTCTAACTCGCCGGGAGGTCCTTTCCTTCACGCTGAGCGCATGAAAAGGACGCTGCTGCTGCTGCCGCTGGCACTCGCCTCCTGCGGGCTGTTCGGCACTCCCTCCAACTATGACGTGACGGGCACGTTGACGGGTACCCCTCCCACCGCCGGGAACGTCCGGCTGGCGCTGTTGGGGGCGAGTCTGGGCGGCGTGGTGAACGCCAACGTGCCGCAGATCGACGTGTCGCTGGGCAACCGGGGCGTGTTCGGGGTGGACTGGCCCGCTGCTCCCGCCGAGGGCCTGTATCAGGTCATCGCCTACGTGGACACCAACAGCGACCGGCAGTACAACAGCGGCGAGCCGCGCACCCACGACAACCAGAAGTACCTCGTCTACAGCCGGGGCGGCGCGCTGGCCGACCTGGTGGGCCTGAAGGCCGGGTGGAACCTGGTGAACACCAGCACCACGCCGTTCACCGTGACCCAGCCGGGGCGCGTGACCGGCTACGACCTGAACTGGTGAGCACGGACAGGGGAAGGGGCCGCCCGGAACTGCTGGGCGGCCCCTCCCCTCTGGTCCGACAAGGAAAAGGAGCGGCACTCTACGCGCCGCTCCCTCCCGCTGGACCGCATCAGGCCCGGGGGTTGGCTCCCTCGAAGGTCTGCTTGAAGTTCTGGAGGTCGTCGGCGATCTGCTGGCTGGGTTCCTCACCGAACAGCTTGGCGACGGCCGCGCCTAGCGCCCCGGCGGGCGGACGGTACGAGAGGGCGACGTGAACGCGGGTGCCACCGTTGGGCAGGCTCTCGAACTGCACGCTGCCCGCATTGTCCACGGTCGCGCCGGGCAGGCTGTGCCAGCCGATGCGCTCGCCGGGCTTGTCGTTCACGATCTCGGCTTCCCACTCGACATGGGTGCCCAGCGGGGCCTTGGCGACCCAGCGGCTGCGGCGCTCGTCGAGAACCGTGACGCTCTCCAGGTGGCTCATGATGCGCGGCAGATTTTCCAGTTGACGCCAGTAGGCATAGACCTGCTGCGCGGGGCGGTCGATCACCACGCTGTGCTCCACGAAGATCGGCTTGGCCGCCGCCGCGTTGCCGCTGAGGCCTGCCGCCGCCATCACGGGGTCGTTGCCGGTCGCGGCGCGGTAGGCGAGGTAGCCCCCGACCGCCGCCATCCCCAGGCCCATCAGGCCCTTCTTCCGCAGGCCCAGCAGCATCAGGGCACCGCCGGCCGCACCGCCGATCAGGCGGCTCTGGTCCATGCTCTTGCTGGCTTCCTTGCTGTTCGAGTTGTCCATGTTCGCGCTCATAGGTCGTTCCTCCGCTCCAGGCAGTCTAGGGGCCGCCCGGTCCTGTTCGGGTGAATCCTTCCCCAACCCACATTAAAAGGGTGGACAGGAAGGGAGCTGCTGGGCCGTGGGCATCCGGCTCAGCGTTCCCCGCCCCGTTCCTCGTTGCGGTCCTCGCCGCTCGCGCCGATGATGTCGGCGTCCCGGCCCTCTCCGGTGGGGTCGAGCAGGCCGCTGTTGTCCATCTGCTTGGCGGGATCGCTCTGCTTCTCCAGCCCGGCGGGCAGGCCGTCCGTTTCGGTGTGCTGCTGCTCGATGTTGCGGGTGGCCTGCTGGTCGGCACGGCTGGTTGCGCCCTGCAAGCTGGCGTCGAGGTTGGTGTTCGCGTCGGGCGTGTCCCCCTCCGCGCCCATGTAGGACGCCGCCTGGGGGGTGCTGCCGGGTTTGCCTTCGTCCATGAGGAGCCTCCGGTCCCTATGCTCCCGCGCCCGTCACCACGGGCGGATGTGCCCGCCTTGACCACCCGCTTATGCAGCCCTCCCCTCCCACGTACCGCCCCGCACCCACCGCGCTAGGCTGGCGGGCATGATTCGGCCCGCGCCTTCTCCCGGCCCCCTGGTTTCCGCCCCGCTGGAGGGAGCCGCGTGACCTCACGGGCACCGCAGATCGGCCGCCTCGATCCCCTCTCGCTGGGGGCCATTCTGGTCACCATCGTGTTCTGGGCGTCGGCGTTCGCGGGTATCCGGGCGGGGCTGGACGCCTTCACACCGGGGCACCTCACGCTGTACCGCTTTCTGGTGGCGAGCGCGGCGCTGGGCCTCTACGCGGTCGCCGCGCGGATTCCGGTGCCGCCCCTGGCCGACCTGGGCCGCATCGCGCTGCTGAGCTTTTCCGGCATCACGCTGTATCACCTCTGCCTGAACTACGGCGAACTGACCGTGCCCGCCGGAACCGCCAGCCTGATCATCGCGGCGGGGCCGGTGATCACGGCGCTGCTGGCGACGCGCTTCGCGGGCGAGCGGCTCAACGCGCTGGGGTGGCTGGGCACGCTGGTCAGCCTCAGCGGGGTCGCGCTGATCGTGCTGGGGCGCGGGGAAAGCCTGGACTTCACGCGGGGGGCGCTGCTGATCCTGGCGGCGGCCCTCTTTACCAGCCTGTACTTCGTGTTCGAGCGGCCCCTGCTGGCCCGGATGAATCCGCTGCACTTCACGGTCTGGAGCCTCTTGACAGGCACGGTCCCGCTGCTGGTCTTCCTGCCGGGCTTCGGGACAGAGCTGGCGCGGGCACCGCTCGCCGCACACCTCGCCGTCATCTATATCGGGCTGTTCCCGGCGGCGCTGGCGTACCTGACGTGGACCTTCGCCCTCGCGCGGGTGGGGGCCAGCACCGCCACGTCCTTTCTGTACGTCTCGCCGGTCTTCGCCATCCTGATCGCGTGGCTGTGGCTGGGCGAGCTGCCCACGCTGCTCTCGGTGCTGGGCGGCACGGTAGCCATCCTGGGCGTCATCCTGGTCAATACGCGCGGACGGCCCGCCGCGTGAGGGAGGCGGGCGGCATGGGCGCGCCGGAACCGGGTGACATCGCCATCCGGCTGGAGGGGGTGACGGTGCGGCTGGGCGGCCAGGCGGTGCTGGAGGACGTGAGCCTGACCGTGCCCCACGGCGAGTTCCTGGCGGTGATCGGCCCCTCGGGCGGCGGCAAGAGCACGCTGCTGCGGGTGCTGGCGGGGCTGCTGCGCCCGCAGGAAGGGACGGTGGAGGTCGCCTCGCCCCCCGCGCTGATGTTTCAGGACAACCGGCTGCTGCCGTGGCGCACGGCGCTGCGGAATGTGGGGCTGCCGCGTGACCTGGGAACCGGCAGTGGCCTGGACCCAGGCGAGGCGCTGCACCAGGTGGGGCTGGACGCCTACGCCGGCTACTACCCCGCGCAGCTTTCCGGCGGGATGCGGGCGCGGGTGGCGCTGGCCCGCGCGCTGGCGCAGAGCCACGACGTGCTGCTGCTGGACGAACCCTTCGCGGCGCTCGACGCCCTGGTGCGCGAACGCTTCAACACCGAACTGCGCCACCTGCACGACAAGACCGGGCGCACGACTGTGCTGGTCACCCACTCCATCCGCGAGGCCGCGTGGCTGGCCGACCGGGTGGCGGTGCTGCGCGGCGGGCGTATCGTGGCGATTCTGGACACCCGCCAGAAGACGCACGCGCCGCCCGCCGGACCGCTGGAAGCCGAGTTGCGTGGCCTGCTGGGGGCCGGGGACAGCACGCGGCTGGTGGTGGAGCCGCCGACGCCCCCGCGCCTGGGCTGGCTGCCCCCCACCGCCGCGCTGCTGGCGGGCCTGGTGCTGTGGGAGGTGGCGGCCCGCGCCCTGCACCAGCCTTTCTTGCTGCCCGGCCCGGCGCAGGTCTGGGCCGAGCTGGCGAGGACCCCCGGCGAGTTCCTGGCCTACACCTGGGCCACGGCGCGGGTGGCGCTGCTGGGGGCGCTGCTGGGCGCGCTGGCCGGGGCGCTGCTGGGCTATCCCCTGGGCAAGTCGCGGGCGCTGGAACGCTTCCTGAGTCCCTTTGTGGTCGCGTCGCAGAGTGCGCCCATCGTGGTGCTGGCCCCCCTGCTGATCACCTGGTTCGGCTTCGGCAGCGTGCCCGCCGTGCTGGTCAGCGCCCTCTCGGCCCTTTACCCGGTCCTGGTCGCCACCATCGTCGGTGTGCGCGAGGTCCCGGCCACCAGCTACGAGCTGTTCGCCACCCTCCGGGCCACGCCCTGGCAGCGGCTCACGCGGCTTGAGCTGCCCAGCGCCCTCCCGGTGATGCTGGGCGGCCTGAGGCTGGCCCTCAGCCTCGCGCTGATCGGGGCCGTCGTGTGGGAATTCGTGAGCAACCAGCCCGGCCTGGGCTTCGCCGTCAACCAGGCCCGCGCCTACTACAACACGCCCCGGCAGTTCGCGGCCATCGTGCTGCTGATCGGGCTGGGGGTGCTGCTGTATCTGGCGGTGACGACGCTGGAGCGGCGGGTGCTGCGGCACCGCAGGGCGCGGTAGCGGGACGCGGTGCGCGGGATGCAGGAAAAGCGCTTTGACCGCGCACCGCGTCCCGCCGACCGCGTACCCTGACAGTCATGGACAGACCAGTCGTCTGCGTGGGGGCCTTGGTATGGGGACCGGACGGGCGCGTCCTGCTGGTCCGCACGACGAAATGGCGCGGGCGGTGGGGCGTGCCGGGGGGCAAGGTGGAGTGGGGCGAGACGCTGGCGGACGCCGTGCGGCGCGAGTTCCGTGAGGAGACGGGCCTGGCGCTCTCGGACGTGCGGTACGCGCAGACGCAGGAGGCGGTGCTGAGCGAGGAGTTCCACAAGCCCGCGCACATGCTGCTGGTGGACTTCTTCGCCAGGGCGGACACGCCGGACATCACCCCCAACGAGGAAATCGAGGAATGGGCCTGGGTGCCGCTGGCGGAGGCGGCGGATTACCCGCTCAACACCGTGACGCGGACGCTGGTGGACCTGGCCCGGAGCCGGGGGAAAGCGTGACGGGGGGGCGCGAGAAGGGCACCGCCCTCGTGACCGGGGCGGCACGCGGGATTGGGCGGGCGCTGGCCGTCGCGCTCGCCGCCGAGGGGTACGCGGTGGCCGTGCATTACCGGGGCAGCGAGGCGGACGCCCGCGAAACGGCCCGCCTCTGCGGGGAAAAGGGCGTGCGGGCCGCCACCCTCCAGGCCGACCTGACCGACCCGGCACAGGCGCGGCAGCTGGTGCGGGAGGCACACGCAGCCTTCCCCGGTTCGCCCCTGGCCGTGCTGGTGAACAACGTGGGGAACTACGTGCACAAACCGCTGCTGGACACCACCGACGCCGAGTGGGCCGACATGCTCGCCAGCAACCTCACCGCCACCTTCGCCACCTGCCAGGAGGCCGCGCCGCTGATGCAGGCGGCGGGCTTCGGGCGCATCGTGAACCTGGGGTACGCGGGCGCGCGGCACCTCGTCGCGCGGCCCGGCATCGTGCCGTACGTAGTGGCCAAGGCGGGCGTGCTGCACCTCTCGCATGCGCTGGGCAAGGTGCTGGCGGGCAGCGGCGTCAGCGTGAACGTGGTCAGCCCCGGCGTGATCGAAACCAGTGTCAGCCAGCCCCTCCGCGAGATTCCCGCCGGGCGCGTGGGTACCGTGGCCGAACTGGTGGACGCCGCCCTGTACTTCGTGCGCGCCAGCGACTACGTGACCGGGCAGGAGCTGGAGGTGGCGGGGGGCTGGAATCTTTGAGCGGCCAGCCGCCAGCACCCAGCAAGAACTGGAAGCTGGCGGCTGGCCGCTGGAAGCTGATCGCTGTTACCTCGCGGGCTTGACCTGCAGGTCCATCACCGCGTTCTGGGTGCGCGGGAGTTCCTGCTGCTGGCTGCTGGTGTACAGCACGTTGCCGTTCGGGCCGGTGACCCGGACATTCAGCACGTAGACGCGGCGGGGATTCAGGCGGGCCGGGTTGTACTGGACCTGATAGGGGGCCGAGAGGCGCGTGGCGGGGAAGTTGACCTTCACCAGCGTGGGGTGGTTGCCGTTGACGCGGGTCACGTCCTGAACGCTCAGCACCACCATGCTGCCGGCGGGGAGGCGGACCTCCTGGGGAGCGCGGATGCGGCCGGTCAGAACGCGCCAGCCACTGGGCACCTCTTGCAGGCTGGGCACGCTGGTCTGGGCCGCGGGCGTGGCGGGCCGGGTGATGATGATGGTCTGCGCGGCGGCCGGGGCGGCGACCAGGGCCGCCAGCAGGAGAGTCATGATTCGTTTCATGAGTCCACGCTAGGCCTGACCTCCGTCAGGTACGAGGGAAAAGAACGTATCTTTCCTTCACGTTCCCCCGCCCCCCGGCTCACGCATGGGCCGCAACGGGTGCGCTCCAATAGCGGCGATGGCCGACCTCCCGCCCGCTGCCAGCCTCGTTCCACTCACCGACCATGCCGGGGCGCTCGCCTGGCTGGCCCGCGACCCGGCGCTGGCGGAGGTGCTGGCCCGGACGCCGCCCCTGCCGGTGCTGACGCCTGCCGCCGACCCCTTCGGCCGGCTGGTGCGGAGCGTGGTGGGGCAGCAGCTTTCCACGCGGGCGGCGGCCAGCATTCACGGGCGGCTGGAGGGGACCCTGGGCCGCGTGACGCCGGAAACGCTGCTGCGGGCCGCCCCCGACGACCTGCGCGCCCTGGGCCTGTCGTGGGCCAAGGTCCGCACCGTGCGCGCCCTGGCCGACGCTGCCCTGTCGGGTCAGGTGGACTTCGCGCACCTCGCCACGCTGCCGGACGAGGCCGTGATCGCGGCCCTCACGCCCTTGCCCGGCATCGGGCGCTGGACGGTGGAGATGTTCCTGATGTTCGCGCTGGCGCGGCCCGACGTGTTCAGCTTCGGGGACCTGGTGCTGCGCCAGGGCCTCGCCCGCCTGTCGCCCGGCCTGCCCGCCGGGACCGCCCAGGCGCAGTGGGTGGCCGCGTGGTCGCCCTACCGCACGCTCGCCGCGCGGGTGCTGTGGGCCGAGGCGGGGCGGCTGCGGGAAGCCGCGCGGGGGGAGGCGGTGCGGGGCAGGACCGTTCCCAGCGACCCGCTGTAGCCCGGCTCAGCAATGGTGCGGACAGTTTCATAACCTTCTGGACCTTTTCAGCGTTGGGACGGCGTTGCCGTCCACCCCCCTCCCCAACCCCTCTGCAAGCAGCTCTGCGAGTCCCCCGCAAGGGGAGAGGAGCTTTTTGCGCCCTACACGCTATTTTCGAATACACCTATCGCGAGAGGATGCAAAACTGTAGGCACCATTGCTCATACGGAGTCCGTCTGTTCCGTTTAGCCATCGGAACAGAGCCGATGGGCAAACTCCACGTCCGAAGCCCGTTTTTCTCCCACTCGCGCTGCCCGGATGGAATCACTTCGTCAACGATTCCATCGGAGTCCGTCTCAGCCCTCCAGATACCGCTTCAGTGCCTCCAGCCGCACGATCACCGGCGTGCGGGCGCGGACGATGGCCCCCTCACGCTTGAGCTTGCCCAGCGAATGGCTGACCGTCTCGCGGGTCGCGCCGACCATGCGGGCGATGTCCTCCTGGTTGAGTTTGAGCGCCACCTCCACGCCCTGGGGGTGGGGCCGCCCGAATTCGCGCGCCAGGCGGTAGAGCAGGCTGGCGACCCGTTCAGGCGCGCTGTAGGCGCTGACGGTGGCCGTCCAGGCCTGCGCCTCGAAGAGCCGGGCGGCCATCAGGCGAATCAGTTTCATGGCGAGGTCGGGCTTGCTGGACAGCAGCTCTTGCAGCTCGGCGCGGGGCAAGACGATCAGGGTGGTCTGCTCCAGGGCCTCGGCCTGGGTGGGGCGGCGTTCTTCCGGTTGCAGCAGCAGCTCCCCGAAGGTGTCGTGCTGGCCGATGACACCCAGGATCGCCTCCTTGCCGTTGGGAAAGAGCTTGCTGATCTTGACCAGCCCGCTGCGCACGAAATACAGCGCGTCCGCCGGGTCGTCCATGCGGTAGATCACCTCGCCCGGCCCGTAGGAGCGGTAGGGCGTGGCGGCGGCCACCCGTTCCAGTTCGGCCAGCTCAAGGTCCGCGAACAGCTCGGTACGCTTGAGGTGCCACACCAGACTGGGGTAGTTCATGGTTCTGATCAGAATACCCGAAAGTGCCCGGCCGGACAGGACCGTGACGCGCCACACGTGACTTTTGCCCCCGAACGTTTTAGACTCGGTACAATCAAACATGCCGGGCATCCTCGCCCCCGGAGGCGAAGCGCCCGCGCGGAGGAGACGAGACATGCCCCAGTACAAAGCACCCCTGCGCGACATGAAGTTCCTGATGCACGAGCTGCTCCAGGCCCCCCAGGTGCTGGGCGGCCTGCCGTTCTACGCCGAGAACGAGACGGCCGACGCCGACCTGATGGCCCAGGTACTCGAAGAAGCGGCCCGCTTCGTGGAGGGCGAGCTGGTGCCGCTCAACCCCGTGGGCGACCAGGAGGGCTGCACCCGGCACGAGGACGGCAGCGTGACCACGCCGACCGGCTTCAAGGCCGCCTACAAGAAGTACCGCGAGGCGGGCTGGACCGCACTGGACGCCGACCCCGCCTACGGCGGCCAGGGGATGCCCCACCTCGTCAGCAACGCGCTGGTCGAGATGATGACCTCGGCCAACGTGGCGTGGTCGATGTACCCCGGCCTCTCACACGGGGCCTACTCGGCCCTGCACGCGGTGGGCAGCGAGGACCTCAAGAACACCTACCTGCCCAGGATCGTCAGCGGCGAGTGGACCGGGACCATGTGCCTCACCGAACCGCACGCGGGCACCGACCTGGGCATCATCCGCACCAAGGCCGTAGACAACGGCGACGGCAGCTACAGCATCACCGGCACCAAGATCTTCATCAGCGCCGGTGAGCACGATATGGCCGAGAACATCGTCCACCTGGTGCTGGCCCGCCTGGAGGGCAGCCCGATGGGCACCAAGGGCATCTCGCTTTTCCTGGTGCCCAAGTTCCTGCCCAACGCCGATGGCAGCCTGGGCGAGCGCAACGGCGTGGTGTGCGGCTCCATCGAGCACAAGATGGGCATTCACGGCAACGCGACCGCCGTGCTGAACTTCGACGGCGCGAAGGGCTTCCTGGTCGGGGAAATCAACAAGGGCATGAACCACATGTTCATCATGATGAACGCGGCCCGCCTGGGCACCGGCCTCCAGGGCCTCGGCCTGGGTGAGGTGGCGTACCAGAATGCGCTGGCCTACGCCAAAGACCGCCTCCAGATGCGCCACGAGCCGCGCGTGGACCCGGCCCAGCCCGCCGACCCGATCATCGTCTACCCCGACGTGCGCCGGATGCTGCTGACCGGCAAGGCGTACACCGAAGCGGGTCGCGCGCTGGCGATGTGGCTGGCCCTGAGCATCGACATCGAGCACCACCACCCCGACGAGGCGCAGCGCAAGGAGGCCGCCGACCTGGTCGCGCTGCTGACGCCGATCGCCAAGGCCTTCATGACCGACAACGGGTTCCAGACCGCCGTGCTCTCGCAGCAGGTCTTCGGCGGGCACGGCTACATCCGCGAGTGGGGCATGGAGCAGTTCGTGCGTGACGCCCGCATCGGCCAGATCTACGAGGGCACCAACGGCATCCAGGCCCTCGACCTGCTGGGCCGCAAGGTGCTGATGGACGGCGGCAAGAAGCTCCAGAAGCTCGCGGGGATGCTCCAGGAGTTCGTGGAGGAGAACGCGGACGACGAGAACCTCGCGCCCTACCTCGACCAGCTCGGCAAGGCCGCCAACCAGCTCGGCAGCCTCACGATGGTGATCGGCCAGAAGGCCATGCAGGGGCCGGAGGGCGCGGACGAGGTGAACGCCGCCGCCGTGGACTACCTGCGCTTCTTCGGCCACGTGGTGTACGGCTACCTGTGGGCCAGGATGGCGAAGATTGCCCAGGACAAGATCGACGCCGGGCAGGACAAGGACGGCTTCTACCTCAGCAAGGTGCAGACCGCGAAGTTCTACTTCAGCAAGCTCTTCCCCGAAACCAAGATGCTCGCCGCCACCATCAAGGCCGGAAACGAGAGCCTGGCCGTGGATGACCGCGCCGTGTTCGGGCTGGAGCAGCCCCTGGTCGGGGCGTAACAGCCAGGACCCGCAACGAGAAACCCCCGCCCGATGCCTGGGCGGGGGTTTCTCGTTGTCTGCCTCAGGTCGCCGGGGCACCCAGGAAGGAGTTGGTGCCCCGCGAGATTCCCCGGAAGTTCTCCGCGTCGGCCCCCGTGACCCCCTGAAAGGCCAGCAGTGCGAAGGTGCAGGGCTGTCCATCCCCGCGGATGCCTTCCGCCGCGGCCTCGTCCAGCAGGGCACTCAGCGCGCGGGCGAGGCGCTGGAAACGTTCCGGCGTGAGCCTCAGCGTCAACCGGTCCAGGTGGGTGGGGAAGGCTTCAGCGGCGGGGGCATCCGGCAGGGGCTGGGGCCGGGCGGGGCGCTCGCGGTCGCCAAAGCCGTACACGTCCTCCTCACCCGCGTGCATCAGGCCCCACGAGCGCTCGTAGGCGTGCAGGAAGGCTTCCGACAGGTCGCGCAGGTCCGCCATGCCGTTGCCCCCCTCCTCCCCCGGCGGCAGCAGCTCGGAGGGCACCCGGAACTCCCGCGCGGCGAGCTGGTAAAACACCTTGCCGCCCTCGCGTTTCGCCTCCACAGCAGGCCCAGCTCAGCCAGCTTGCGGGCGTGGTGGTGGGCGAGGTTGGCGGCCATCCCCAGGCGCGGGGTCACCTCGCTGGGAGAGCGGGGCTGGAGGAACTGCCCGAGAAAACTATGGTTCTGCCTGAGCGCGCGGGCCACTGCCGGGTCCGTCACGCGCTGCACCTCCTGCTGGGTCAATGTCATGGCAGCAGCCTGACAGGGCGCGTTTCAGTGGGCCAGGGGCGGGACTGAAACGCGGGAACTGGCAACGCCCTGACCTGTTCCGACGTATAAGAGGCTATGAGCAAACCGGTGCGTCAGGAAACGGTGATAGCCACCCGGCCCGCCGCAGGTCCCCTCACCCCCGCGCGGGTGGCGCTGTACACCGGGGGAGCGGTGCTGGCGCTGGCGGCGCTGGCCGGGGCCGCGGTGGCCGTGGCGGGGGTCGCCCTGACCACCGTGACCGTCGCGGCGCTGATCGTGGCGGTGCTGGCGGTGATCTTTTTGATGCCCGCCCTGCTGCTGGCCCTGAATTCCGTGCGGGTGCGCGGCAAGGAGGCGGTGGCGCGCGCAATGCCGCTGGAAACCCTGATCGTGCAGCGCCAGCAGTTCGAGAACCTGATCGCCGCCAAGGGCCGCCAGCTTGCCGAGGCCAACGGGCACCTCGCCGACTTCGCGCGGCTGATCGATACCAACCGCGCCGAGATGGACGCGGCCGACACGGCCCGCTGGGAGCAGGACCTCCAGGTGAGCCGCGACGCCTTCGCGCGGGCGCAGACCCACCTCGACGACCTGCGGCAGGATCTCACGGAGTTCGACCGCCAGATCAAAAAGGCCCGCATCGACACCCAGCTCGCGCAGGCCAAGGGCAACGTGGCCTCGGCCCTCCAGCAGGCCAACCTCAGCGCCGAGGACCGCCACGTGACTGAATCGGCCCTGTCGGAGATTGCTCGCCGTGCCGGACGCAACGCCGAACTGCTCGACCAGGCCCTGGCGACCGGCCAGCGCAGCGCGCGCCCCGGCGGGAGCGGCGCGTGAGCCGGGTGCGCGTCCTCGCGGCGCTGCTGGGCCTGATTCTGCTGGCCTGCATCGCCGTGGTGCTGCTCGATCAGCGCGGCGCGTTCGGTGACGCGGCCCAGACGCCGAGTGGCCCGTCACAGGGTCTGCCGAATACACCCCCAGTGTCCGGTGAACCCGGCTACGGCGACCTCAAGTGAATTCCGCTTCCCACCCCCGGAGGTACCCCATGACCCGGACCCGCATCTCGCCCGCCCACCTGCTTCTCGGCTCGCTGCTGACGCTCGGAGCGGCCCAGGCGGCCCCGCCCATGCTGAATGTCGCTACGGGCAGCCCCACCGGCACCTACAGCGCCATGTTCAAGAACGTCGGCCAGCTCTGCACCCAGAGCGCCTACCTGCGCGAACGCGGCACCAGCGGCAGCCTGGAAAACATCGACCTGCTGCTGAACAACGAGGTGTCGCTGGCCTTTGTGCAGAGCGACGTGCTCAAGGCCCGGCAGCAGATCGACAAGGACCCCCGGGTGGAGGGCATCCGCGCGCTGCTGCCCCTGCACCACGAGGAAATTCACCTGTTCGCCCGGCCCGCCGTGGTCAAGAAGAACATCCTGGGCAAGACCACGGTGACGGGTGTGCAGAACTTCGCCGACCTCAAGGGCAAAAAGGTGGGGGCCTGGGGCGGCAGCATCATCACGGCGCGGGTGGTGGGCGCGATGACCGAGGTGCCGTACCAGATTCAGACCTTCAAGGACCAGGCCTCAGCCTTTGCCGCCCTGCAAGCGGGACAGGTGGACGCGGTGCTGGCGGTCGTGGGGCAGCCTGCCGCCTGGGTCAAGAACCTCAGCGGCGTGCAGCTGCTCGCCGTGCCTTCCACACCCAAGCTGAACACCATCTACACGCCGGCCAAGCTGTTCTACCCCAACCTCGGTGCCCAGAGCGTGCCCACCATCGCCGTGCAGAGCGTGCTGGCGACCCGCGACTTCAAGACCCCCGACAAGAAAAAGCTGCTGCTGGACTACCAGAAGTGCGCCATGCAGAAACTGGTCAACTTGCAAGAAGACGAGGGCATGCACCCCAAGTGGCAGGACGTGACCTTCAAGACGTGGCCCTGGCCGCAGTACAAATAAGCGCGCAGCCAACCGGGGAAGCGCCCCTGGCCCCGCCTTCCCGGCAGGCCCTTAACGTTTCTGCATCCCGCGGGAGTGGTGGGCACGCGCGGGCGGCATGGCCTGCTACATTGACCGCTGGAGACTTCAGGCCATGCCGACCTACGTGTACAAGAATCTGGAAACCGGCGAACTCTACGAGATCAAGCAGAGCATGCGCGACGACCCCCTCACGCAGCACCCCGAGACGGGCGCGGCCATCAAGCGCGTGCTCTCCACGCCCGGCATCGCCTTTCGCGGGAGCGGCTTTTACGTGACCGACTCCCGGCCCAGGAAGGGCGGCGGCGACAGCGGGGCCAAGGGCGGCGGCAGCGAGTGAAGCCGGGCCTGCGCGCTGCCGGAATCGTGCTGCTGCTGACGGGTGCGGTCACGGGCGCGTATGTCACGGGCCGCGTCACGGCGCAGCGGGCGCTGGTCACCCCCGACGAGATCAACACGGTCGAGGTGGCCCAGAAGGCCATCCAGGCGGTGGTGCGGGTGGATGTGCGGCTGCGCAAGGACAAGCTGCAACCCGGCGATGACCCGGTGGACACCGGCACCGGCTTCTTCTACAAGCAGAACCTGATCGTGACCAACTACCACGTGATCCAGGATCAGGAATCGGTGAGCGTGACGCTGTACAACGGGCGGCGCGTTCCGGCGCGGATCGAGGGGGTGGACCCCGGGATTGACATCGCCATCCTGCGGGTGACCGGGGCGACCGCGCCGCGCACCCTGGCCTTCGGGCGCAGCGCCGGGCTGATTCCGGGCCAGAAGCTGATCACCATCGGCACGCCGCTCAAGATTCAGAACTATGTCGGCGTGGGGAACTTCAGCGTGGTGGTCGGTGCCCGCGACGTGCCGCGCCCCGATCAGCTGGGCCAGGAGGTCGGGCAGTACCTGGCGACGACCGCCAACATCCAGCAGGGCAGCAGCGGCGGCCCGGTCCTCGACTCGCGCGGGACCGTGGTGGGCGTGGCCGATGCCAATGCCGCCCCGAACGTCTTTGTGCCCGGCGTGATCGGCATCGCCATTCCCGGCGACCTGGTGCGCCAGAGCCTCGACGACCTGGAAAAGATCGGGATTCCGCAGCGCGGCACCCTGGGCGTGACCCTGGCCGACCTCGACACCCTCGACCCGGCGCTGCGCCAGCTCGCGGGCCTGAGCAGCTCCGAGGGAGCGCTGGTGGACGAGGTGCCCGCCGGGACCGCTGGGGCGCGCGCGGGCCTACGCGGCAGCCTGCGCAACAGCCGCGGCCAGCTGCTCGCACCGCTGGGCGACATCATCGTGGCGGTGGACGGCCAGCGCGTGCGCGACAGCTACGACGTGGCCCGCCTGGTGGCCGCCAAACGCCCCGGCCAGACCGTCACGCTGCGGCTATGGCGCGGCAAGAAGCCCGTGGACGTGAAGGTGACGCTGCTGAAGCGAACGTTGCAGTGAAGCCGCCAGTTTCCAGCGGCCAGCCGGTAAAGCTCTGAAGCTTTGAGCTATGGGCTATGAACCGGCACCCGCAAGCTTTTGCTTCTGGCGTCAGCCATCTTTTTCATGGCTCATGGCTCACCGCTGCCCCTGACTGACGGCTGGCCGCTGACGGCTGAAAGCCCTATCATTCCCCCCGTGTACCTGGTCGTCGAAGGCCCCATCGGGGTGGGAAAAACGAGCCTGGCGGGGCGGCTCGCGGCGCGCTACGGCGCGGAACTGAACCTGGAGGTCGTCGAGGAGAATCCCTTCCTGGCGCACTTCTACGAGTCGCCGGAGACGTATTCGTTTCAGGTGCAGGTGTTCTTCCTGCTGTCGCGCTTCAAGCAGCTTTCAAAACTCGCGCAGCCGGGACTGTGGAGCGGCAACGTGGTCAGCGACTACCTCTTCGACAAGGACTTCATCTTTGCAGCGATGAACCTCAAGGACGCCGAGTTCGCGCTGTACGAGGACCTCTACGCGCACCTCTCGCCCCGGCTGCCCACGCCCGACCTGGTGGTGTACCTGCGCGCCGAGCCGGACCTGCTGCTGGCGCGCATCGAGAAGCGCGGCCGCCCCTTCGAGCGCGACATGCAGGCCGCCTACCTGGCCGAGCTGACCGCCCGCTACGACGAATACTTCCGCACCTATCCGGGCCACCTCCTGACCGTGGACGCCAGCGGCTACGACTTCGTGCAAAGCCCCCAGGACGAACAGGCCCTGCTGGCCCGCATCGACGCGGCGCTGCACGCGGGGGTGGGGGAAGGGGCGGCGGTATGAGGAGGGGGACGCCGTTGGCGGTACGCGGTGCGCGGGAACAACACGCCCTGCCGACCGCGCACCGCGCACTGCGTACCACCTCCGCGAGCGGAGCGAGCTGACATGTACCTCGCCATCTCCGGCAACATTGGCAGCGGCAAGAGCACCCTCACGCGGATGCTGGCCGACCGCTACGGCCTGCGCCCGGTGTACGAGCCGTATGCGGAAAATCCGTATCTGGAGGACTTCTACCGCGATATGCGGCGGTATTCCTTTCACTCGCAGGTGTACTTTCTGTCGCGGCGGCTGGAGCAGCACCTGGGGATGGTGACGGGGGCGCGGTACGTGATTCAGGACCGCACGGTGTTCGAGGACGCCAACATCTTCGCGCGCAACCTCTTCGAGTCCGGGCAGATGGAGGCGCGCGACTGGGCCACCTACCGCGGCCTGTACGAGGGCATTCTCCCGGCGCTGCGGGTGCCCGACCTGCTGATTCATATCGACGCGGGCCTGCCCACCCTCAAAAAGCGTATCGCCCAGCGCGGCCGGGCCTACGAAAAGGACATCCCCGACGCTTACCTGGAGGGCCTCAACCGCCTGTACGCGGGCTGGGTGCAGGCCTTCGACGCCTGCCCAGTCATGCGCGTGCCCGGCGACGAGCTGGACTTCGTGCAGGACCCGGCGGCCTTTCAGTGGGTGTGCGACCGGGTGCAGGCGCACGGCTTCGGGCTGCCGCTGCTGCGTTGAACAGGCGTTGACCAGAACAGCCTTTCGGGAGACGTTCCCCGCCCAGTCCGGCCGCAGAGTCAGGGGGTGAATTCTGCCTGGGCCTGTGCGCCCGCCTGAGCCTTCTGCCTTCTGCTACCCTCCGCGCATGCGCCTGCCCGACCTCGCCGCTGCCCTCCGCCTGCCCGCCTCTGGCCTGCCCGACGTGGAGGTGCGCGGCGTGACGCACAACGCGGCGTGGGTGCAGCCGGGGTTCGCGTTCGTGGCGATTCGCGGGGCGCGGTTCGATGGGCACAGCTTCCTGCCGGACGTGGCGGCGAAGGGGGCGGTGGCGGTGCTGGGCGAGGGGCTGCCGGATGGTCTGCCCTCGCCCCTCCCCTACCTCGCCGTGCCGGACGCACGGGCCGCCCTGGCCGACGCGGCGGCGGCGCTGGCGGGTCATCCCAGCCGGGAGCTGAAGGTGGTCGGCGTGACCGGCACCGACGGCAAGACCACCACCAGTTGGCTGACGCGCCACCTGCTGCGCGCGGCGGGCCTCCCGACCGGCCTGCTGAGTACGGTGGGCTACGAGCTGCCGGACGGCGATCTGCGGCATTTCCCGGCCCACTTCACCACCCCGGAGGCCCCCCAGGTGCAGCAAACGCTGCGCGAGATGGTGGAGGCGGGCGGGCAGGCCGTGGTGCTGGAGGCGAGCAGCCACGCCCTGGCGCTGGACCGGGTGCGCGGCGTGGACTGGGACGTGGCGGTGTGGACGCACCTGTCGAGTGAGCACCTGGACTTTCACGGCACGCTGGAGAACTACTTCGCGGACAAGCGCAAGCTGGTGGAACGCGCTCCCTTCGCTGTGTTGAATGTGGACGACCCCTGGACCGCGCAGCTGCGGGGCCTCGCGCCCCTGGAGACGACCTACAGCGCCGAGAACCAGCACGCCGACTGGCGGGCGACCGGCATTCAGGAGCGTGCGACCGGCCTGCATTTCCACGTCACCTCCCCGCTGGGCGAGTTCGACGCCCACCTGCCGATGATTGGCCGCTTCAACGTGGCGAACGCGCTGGCCGGGATGGCGGCGGCGGCCCATCTGGGCGGGGCGGCGGCGCAACTGGTGGAGGGCCTGGCCTCCTTCCGCGGCGTGCCGGGGCGGATGGAACTCGTGCCGGGCACCGAGGCCGACCCGCGCGTCATCGTGGATTTCGCGCACACGCCGCCCAGTCTGGAAAAGGCGCTGTCCACGCTGCGCGCCACCACCCAGGGACGGCTGTGGGTGCTGCTGGGTTCGGCGGGCGGCCCCCGCGACCCCGGCAAGCGTGCCCCGCTGGGCGAGGTGGCGACCCGGCTGGCCGACCACGCCGTCTTTACCGAGGAGGACCACCGCGACACGCCGCTCGCAGACATCCTGCGTGAGATGGAGCGGGGGGCAGCGGGCCGGAGCAACTTCAACAGCATCGGGGACCGGCGGGAGGCCATCCGGTACGTCATTCAGGCGGCGCAACCGGGCGACACCGTGCTGCTGGCCGGCAAGGGACCGGAAGACACCCTGGAGCGGGGCAGCGAGGTCATCCCCTGGAACGAGGTGGCCGAGGCGCGGGCGGCGCTGACACAGCGGTCATGACCTGGACGCCGGAGGAACTGCTGCGCCACACCAGCGGCAAGGTGCGTGAGCGGGCGCAGACGCTGCTGGGGGACGTGAGCCACCGCTCGTGCGAGGGCCAGACCTACCGGGCCAGGGTGCAGGGCAGCCGCCGCGCCCCCTACCGCGTGCAGATCGACCTCCAGACTGGCGCGGTGAGGTGTTCCTGCCCCGACGAATACAACGCCATCTGCAAGCACGCCGCGGCGACGTTGTGGGTGCTGGCGGAGAATCCCGAGTCCTTTGAAGCGGCTCCCGAACCCCGCCGCCTTCCTCGCCTGCGCGGCTGGACCGACGCCGACGTGGAACGGCTGCTGGAACGCCTGCACGACCTCTATCCCGACACGGTGGACGACTGGGCACGCCAGCGGGTGCAGACGCTGGAGGAAGAGGAGTGGGGGTAGGCCCGCTCAACCGGCCTACGGCTCCTGCGCCACCTGGCCGATGCCGCTGCCCTGGCCAGACGACAGACTGCGGGGCAGTAAAGGGAGGCGAGCATGCGAGATTCGGCAGACCCAGAGGACGACCGGCCACCACAACGATGAACCCCCCGCACAGATAAGCCGTCTGTGCCGGTGAACGCGCCACATCCGGCGCAGGCAGGCTAGAGATATGAACGGAAAACAGATCACCAAGCTGGGCTTTGAGAAAAAGGCGATTAAATTAGCCCTCGCCGCCGCCGGGCAGCGCGAGAAAGCGGGCCTCAGCCGTCACGAGATTCTGGACGAGTTGCAGGCCGTGCAGGCCAACCCGCAGGCCTACCTGACGGGCGGCGTGTACGCCGAGCTGGCAACCGAGCTGACCTCCCAGCAGGAGGCGCAGCAGGCCCGCCAGACCGCCGCGCTGCGCCCCACGCCCCTCCCCTATCGTGTCTGGGGCGAGGACCTGATCGAACCCGGCGCGCGCACCCAGATGGACGTGGCGATGCAACTGCCCATCAGCCGCGCCGGGGCGCTGATGCCCGACGCGCACGTGGGCTACGGCCTGCCCATCGGCGGAGTGCTGGCGACCCAGGACGCCGTGATTCCCTACGGCGTGGGCGTGGACATCGGCTGCTCGATGCGCCTGAGCGTGCTGCCGCTGAAGCCGGACAGCCTGACCACCGACGAGGCCCGCAAGCTGCTGCTGAAGCACACCCGCTTCGGCGCAGGGGTCAGCTTCGAGAAGAGCTTCCGCGGCGACCACGAGGTGCTACACGAGGGGACGTGGCGCGACCAGCCCGTGCTGCGCCACCTGCACGACAAGGCCGCCGAGCAGATCGGCACGTCGGGCAGCGGCAACCATTTCGTGGAGTTCGGGACGCTGACGCTCCCGCAGGCCGACCTGGGGCTGGAGGCCGGGGAGTACCTCGCCGTCCTGTCGCACAGCGGCTCGCGCGGCTTCGGGGCGCAGGTGGCGAACCACTTCACCAAGCTGGCGCAGGCGCTGCACCCCACGCTCGACCCCGCCGCCCGCAAGCTGGCGTGGCTCCCGCTGGACACCGAGGAGGGCCAGGCCTACTGGCAGGCGATGAACCTGGCGGGCCGCTACGCCCTCGCCAACCACGACCTGATTCACGCCCGCCTCGCCCGCGCGCTGGGCGTGCAGCCCGCGGCCAGCGTGGGCAACAGCCACAACCTCGCCTGGCGGCAGCGGGTGGGCGAGCACGACCTGATCGTCCACCGCAAGGGCGCGACTCCCGCCGAGCAGGGCCAACTGGGCCTGATTCCCGGCAGCATGGCCGACCCCGGCTTCGTGGTGCGCGGGCGGGGCAACCCCGACGCCCTCGCCAGCGCCAGCCACGGCGCGGGCCGCCAGATGGGCCGCAAGGCCGCCGCGAACACCCTCGCCAAGCGGGACGTGCAGGCGTACCTGCGGGAGCGCGGCGTGACCCTCATCGGCGGCGGCATTGACGAGGCCCCGCAGGCCTACAAGCGCATCGAGAACGTCATCGCCCGGCAGGGCGACCTGGTGGACGTGGTGGCTCAGTTTACGCCGCGCGTGGTGCGGATGGACACGGGCAGCGAGGACGTGTAGGAGCGGTCAGCAGTCAGGTTTCAGCCGTCAGCAGGGTACAGCGGGAGCGTTCGCTGGCCCTGCTTGCGCTGCTGCGCCCTACAGGCGGCGGAGGAGCCAGTCTGTCACTTCACGGAACGTCTCCTGCCGCACTTCCGCTCCTTCCAGCAGCAGCACACGCCGCCAGTGGCCCTCCGGCTGCTGGGGGAGGCTCGGCAGCGTCTCCCACATCAGGGTGGCGGGTGGGCTGGGGCGGTCGTTGACGGCGCAGAGGGCTTCGGCCAGCTTCCAGGTGTTCGTGT
This sequence comes from Deinococcus carri, assembly GCF_039545055.1. NCBI lineage: Bacteria > Thermotogati > Deinococcota > Deinococci > Deinococcales > Deinococcaceae > Deinococcus > Deinococcus carri. The sequence continues at coordinate 8,339 of NZ_BAABRP010000015.1, read as the reverse complement.
GGACCAGGAAGGCGGCCTGCTCCGCCGAGGCCCCGTCCAGCTTGCGGAGCGTGGCGGCTAGCCAGTGTCGCAGCGCCTGCCGCTGGGCGGGGGGCGTGCGGTAAGCCGCCAGCCGTGTCACCGCCTCCCGCCCAAGCCGGGTAAGTTCGCCGCTGGGGTCATGCAGCACCCGGCTCGCGGCCCAGGCATACAGCGCCGCGCCGCCCGCCTCCACCTGTTCCCGCGCCCGTGTCAGCGTGTGCCCGTGCCGCTCCAACAGGACGCCCGCGCGTTCCTCCGTCTCGAAGGGCCGCGCCTGGGTCCAGTACAGCCGCAGGTCGAGGTCGGACGTGGGCCGCGCCGTGCCGCGCGCCACGGAGCCGCACAGCAGGACACCCAGCGCCCCGGCCTCCACCGCCCGCGCCACCTCCTCCACCAGCAGGCGGCGGTGAAGGTCGTGCTGGACGAAGGTCAGGTCAGGCATCCTGAACGTCATACGGGCAGGCTCCGACGGTTCCGGAGAACAGCAACGCTCAGGATAAGGGCTGCCACAGGCGTGGTTACCAGACGGCCGAGGCCAAATTGCCGGTCGAAGGAGGATGACTCGATATGTGCGGCAATCGACAGCCCGAACAGGGGCAGGATGAACATCGCCAGCAGGCCCACACCGAAGCGTTGCCAGAGAGGTTCAGTCGCCCCGAAGTGCAGCGAGCGGGGCAACGTGAAGCACACCGCACCCAGCAGGACCACCAGCGGCCACCAGACGAGTTCGGGAGGAAAGACGAAGTCGGCCCCTCCCGAGGTCAGCAGCAGCAGGAAAACAGGCAGGCCGAGGCTTGCGAGCAGGCCCAGCCAGCCCAACCAGGCCATGTTCCGCAGGCCCGACCAGAAGGCGCAGAGCCAGCCCAGCCCAACGGTAAAAAGTACGCCCAGCACGCGGGCAAACCAGCCCGCCGCGTCCGTTGCCAGGGTCAGGCCAGGTTCCTCTGCCCTGGTCGGCCTGGGGGTAGGGTGCGCGGGCCACGTCAGCGTGTTCCCCTGAGCGGTCGTCACGGTGATGGCGTACCCTGCCAGCGTTTCCGGGCGCAGCCGGACCACGCTCCGCACCCTGCCCGAATCGAGATGCGGCAGTCCGGGAACGAGCGCCGCGCAGGATTGCCCCTCCCAGTCGGTAGGAGGTTGGTCCATTGCCCCGCCGAGTCTCTGTTCTTCCAGAGCTTCCACGCAGTGTCGCAGGACATTCTGCGCGGCGACTTCATAGGCCTGCGTCTGGGCCAGCGTCCCGGCCTCAGCGCCTGCGGTCACACTGCTCCAGACCAGGAGCCAGCCGAGCAGGGCAGCCCTGCCCGTGTTCACTCCTCGAAGCCGTGCGGGTGCGTCCGGTGCCAGTTCCAGGCCGTCTGCACGATCTCCTTCAGGTCGGTGAAGCGGGGGGCAAAGCCCAGCTCCTCCACGATGCGGTGGGCGTCGGCCACCAGGCGGGGCGGGTCGCCGGGGCGGCGGGGGGCGATTTCGCGGTTGAGGGGGCGGCCCGTCACCTCGTCCACCGCGTCCAGCACCTGCAACACGCTGAAGCCGTGGCCCAGGCCCACGTTGTAGGTCCCGGCGTCCTGCTTGCCGCCCGCCAGCGCCTCCACGGCCAGCACGTGCGCGTCGGCCAGGTCCAGCACGTGGATGTAGTCGCGGATGCAGGTGCCGTCGGGGGTGGGGTAGTCGTCCCCGAAGATCATCATCTTCTCGCGCTGGCCCAGGGCGGTCAGGCAGGCGAGTTCGATCAGGTGCGTCTTGTTGGGGTGGTCTTCCCCTATGGTGCCGTCGGGGGCCGCGCCGCACACGTTGAAGTAGCGCAGGATGACGTAGGGCAGGCCGTGCGCCACGTGGAAGGCGTGGATCATGCGCTCGGTCATCAGCTTGGTCTCGCCGTACACGCTCTCGGGGTGCAGCGGCGCGTCCTCGGGGATGGGCACCGCGTCGGTGGTGCCATACACGGCGGCCGTCGAGGAGAACACCAGCGGAATCTTGCGCGTCTCCACGATGGCCTGGAGCAGGTTCAGGCTGCCCACCACGTTGTTGCGGTAGTAGCGGGCCGGGGCGCGCATGCTCTCGCCCACCTCGATCAGCGCGGCGAAGTGAACCACCGCGTCGGGCTGGTGGGTTTCCAGCGCCGTCTTCACGGCGGCCGGGTCCAGCAGGTCGGCCTGCACCAGCGGCACGCCTGCCGGGAGTGCCTGCGCGTGCCCGCTCGACAGGTTGTCGAACACCACCACCTCGTGCCCCGCCCCCAGCAGTTGCCGCACCGTGTGCGACCCGATGTATCCCGCGCCCCCCACCACCATCAGCTTCATGGGGACAGGGTAAGGGATGCGGCAGGCTGAAGGCCGAAGGCGGAGGGCAAAGCCTTTAGCCTTCGGCCATCTGCCTTCGGCCCTCCGCCGTCGTTCCCCGCACGACCAGCCGCGTCGGCAGCGTCACGTCGGGCGGCCGTTCGCCACTCAGCAGGGCCAGGACGGCCTCGCCCACGTGCCGGCCCTTGTCGGCGGTCGGTTGCCAGACGGTGCTGAGGTTCAGGGCCGCGCTGCTGGGCAGGTCGTCGAATCCGATCAGGCTCAGATCGGCGGGCACGCGCAGGCCGAGGTGCCGGGCGGCGCGCAGGGCACCGTGGGCCAGCACGTCACTCATGCACAGGAGCGCGGTGATGTCCGGGTGCCGGCGCAGCAGGTCGAGCGCGGCGGCCTCGCCGTCTTCCGGCGTGTTCTGTGCGGTTTCCACCAGGTGGAGGGTCGCCCCCGCCGCGCCCTCGCGGTACCCCCGCAGGCGCTCGGCAGTGGTCCGGTAGGCGAGGGCCGCCTCACGCCGGGGCGTGACGGGGCCGGCGTGGCGCTCCGGGCCGAGTTCCAGGCAGAGCACGCCGATCTGGCGGTGCCCCAGCTCCCACAGGTGGCGGGCTGCCGCAGAGGCCCCCCCCGCGTCGTCGATCCCGACCTGCGCGGCGTGGGGCTGGGGCGTCTGGTCGACCAGCACGGTGGGCAGCCCGCGCTCCAGCACCGCCCGCAGCAGCTCGTGGCCCTCGGCGGCGCAGTACACGATAAAGCCGTCCACGCTGGCGGTCCGGACCGGCTGGCCCCCCTCCGGGCTGGCGAGCAGGAGCAGGTTCAACCCCGCCTGCTGAAGGGCCTGCGTCACGCTGCCCAGAAACAGTGCCGCCGCCGGATCGGCAAAGGCGTAGGCCAGCGGGGCATCGTACACGACGCCGATCACGCCCGTTCGCCCCCGGCGCAGGCTGCGGGCCAGGGGGTCGGGGCCGCCGTAGCCCAGTTCGCGCGCCGCGCCCAGCACCCGCTCGCGCAGTTCGGGCGAGAGCTGGTCGGGGCGGTTGTAGGCGTTGCTGACCGTCGCCGCAGACACCCCCAGCCGCGCCGCCACATCACGCAGGGTGACGCGGCGGGCGGGCGGCTTGGCGGCGGGCATGGGCAGATGCTAGCGTATGGGAAAGGTATCTGAATCGTTTCAGATTCCCCTGTCGCCTTCCGGGAGTGCCCATGACTGACCTGCCCCTCTCCTCCACACCGCCCGCCCGCCCCCAGGCCGAAGCCGCCCGGCGGGCGCTGGGCCTCGTCTTCCTGACGAACGGCACCCTCTTTGCCACCTGGGCCGTGAACATTCCCGCCGTGCGCGACCGGCTGGAGCTGTCGGAGGTGCAGGTCGGCACGGCGCTGCTGGCGGTCGCGGTGGGCAGCCTGATCAGCATGCCGCTGACGGGGGGCTGGACGGCGCGGTTCGGGAGTGACCGGGTGACGCGCCTGGCCGTGGTGCTGACGATGCTGGCGCTGCTGCTGCCGCTGCTCGCCCCGAACCTGTGGACGCTGGTGCTGGCGCTGGCCCTGCTGGGGGCGCTGAACGGCGTGCTGGACGTGGCGATGAACGCTCAGGGCGTGACGGTGGAGCGGCGGCTGGGAAGGCCCATCATGAGCCGCCTGCACGCCTACTTCAGCCTGGGGGGCGTGCTGGGCGCGCTGCTGGGCACCCTGCTGGTGGGCCGGGTGCCGCTGCTGGTTCACGGCGCGCTGGTGGTGGCCGTGACCACGCTCGCCGGATTGCTGGCAGGCCGCCTGCTGCTGCCCGACCTGCCGGAGCCGCGGGACGCAGCGGAACAGAGCGCCTCCCCCGCCCGCCCCGGCTTGAGTCCGGCCGCGCTGCTGCTGGGCAGCCTGTGCTTCCTGGGAATGCTCGCGGAGGGGGCCAACTACGACTGGACGGCGCTGTACTTCCGCGACGTGCTGGGGCTGGCGGGGGGTCAGGCGGGCATCGGCTACGCGGCTTTCGTCGCGGCAATGACGCTGGGCCGCTGGTTCGGGGACCGCGTCCGCACCCGCCTGGGCGACGAGGTGACGGTGCGGGGCGGCGCGTTGCTGACTGCCCTGGGCCTGGCACTGGCGCTGCTGGTGCGCGACCCGCTCCCCGCCACGCTGGGCTTCGCGCTGTCGGGGCTGGGCCTCAGCAACGTGGTGCCGGTGCTGTACGGCACGGCGGGACACGCCCTGGCCGGACGCGGTATCGCGCAGGTCGCCACCATCGGCTACGCGGGCTTCCTGCTCGGCCCGCCCGCCATCGGCTTCATCGCCGGACAGGTCGGCCTGCCCGCCGCGCTGGGGGTGGCGCTGGCCGGGGCGGCGCTGGTGGCGCTGCTGGGGGGCCAGGCCTTCAGGCTCGTCCGCGAGCGGCGGGCGGAAGCGACCTGATCTCTACCCCTCCCGCTTCCCCACATAGCGGGCACGGGGCCGGATAATCTGCCCCCCCGCCCGCGCCTCCAGCGCGTGGGCCAGCCAGCCCGGCACGCGCCCCAGGGCGAACAGGGTCACGGCGTCCTCTGCCGGACGACCCAGCGTCTGCGCCAGCGTCGCCAGGGCCAGGTCCACGTTCGGGGCCTCGCCCGTCTCCCCGCGCATGTGGTCGGCCAGGGCCAGGGCGGCCTGCACGGCGGGGGCCGCGGGCTGCGCCGCGTGCAGCGCCCCCAGCAGGGCGCGGGCGCGGGGGTCGCCCTCCGGATAGAGGCGGTGGCCGAAGCCGGGCGGGTGGGCATGGCGGCGGGTGGCGTCGCGCAGGGCTGCCGCCGGGCCGGAGTTCAGCGCCGCGCGCAGGAGGTCGTGGGCCGCCGCACTCGCCAGGCCATGCCACGGTCCCTGCACCGCCGCCAGCGCCGCGAGTGTGGTGTGGTGCAGGCTGGCTCCACCCCCCGCCGCCACCCGCGCGGTAAAGGCGCTCACGTTCAGCTCGTGGTCGGCCAGCAGCACCAGCGCGCGGCGCAGCAGGTCGGCCGCGTCCGGTCCCACCCCCCAGGCGCGGGCCAGCCGGGCGTGCAGCGGCAGGTCGGGGGCCGGGGGCCGCCCCAGGTGCCGCTCCAGCGTGCCGTACAGCAGATTCAGGACGCGGCCCGCCCCCGCCGCCTGCGCCCCGGGCCGCGCGTCCAGGGCGGCAAGGTCGTGTGCTCCTGCATGAACCAGGGCCAGGCCCAGCGCTTCCAGTGCCGTGGCGGCCCGGGGCAGCGGGGCCAGCGTCAGCCGGGCGCGCAGGGGCAGGTGCTTCCAGCCCCCCGCGTCGCCCGTCCACAGCAGCGCGGCGACCTCCTCCACCGTGGCGGTGTCGGCCAGCACCGCCACGTCCCGGCCCCGGTAGCTCAGCGTGCCGTCCGCGATGCGGGTCAGGGCGCTGTCCAGCACGGGCGCACCCCAGGCGAGGGCACCCTGCACCGCCTCCTCGCTCGCGGCGCGCACGGCGGCCTCGGGGTCCCGCCGCGCCCCCTGCCGCTGCACCAGCCTCTCCACGTCCCCGGCGTGATAGCGCCGCTCGCGGGTTCCTGGGGGGCCGGGTTCGCTGCGAATCAGGCCACGCGAGACGTAGGCGTACAGGGTCGCGGGTTTCACCCCCAGCCGGGCGGCCGCCTCGGCGGTGGTCAGGGTCGGGACAGGAGAGGACATGCGTCTCAGCCTAACATTGATTCTTCCATCAAGATTGACGGTAAAGATTGACAGGTTTACCGTGCGGCCATGACCCCCGATACCCCCGTGACCGATGTGGCCCGGCCCGACCTCTTTCCCGCCGCGTTTCCCCCGGACAGCTTTCCCCAGGTGGTGTGGGAGGAAGGCGCGCGGCCGGCCACTCTGCCCCCCCTGGCCTGGACGACCGAAACCACCCACCGCGACGGCCAGCAGGGCGGCTTGCCGCTCACGGCGGCGGACGGGCTGGCGATTTACGAGCTGATGGGGGCGTTTACCGGGAACTCCGGTGCCCTGCGGCAGGCCGAGTTCTTCGTGTACCGCCCCGCCGACCGCGCCATGCTGGAAGGCGCGTTGGAACGCTGGCGCTCCGGGCACCCGGTGGAACCCACCACCTGGATTCGCGCCACACGCCGGGACGCCGAGCTGGTGGCGGGCCTGGGCGTGCGCGAGACGGGCATGCTCGCCAGCGCCAGCGACTACCACACCTTTTTCAAGTTCACGCCGGGAGGCCGCGCCCAGGCGGCCCGGACCTATCTGGACGCGGTGCAGGCCGTGCTGGATGCCGGGCTGCGGCCCCGCCTCCATCTGGAAGATGCCACCCGCGCGCCCCGCGAGTTCATCCTGCCCTTCGTGGCGGCGGTGCAGGAGCTGAGCGCACCCTACGGCGAGGCGCAGGCCCCCAAGTTCCGGGTGTGCGACACGATGGGCGTTGGCCTCCCGCTGGAGGGGGTGGCCTGGCCCCGCAGCGTGCCCGGCATGATCCGCGAACTGCTCGCGGCAGGTCTTCCCGGCGAGCGGCTGGAGTTTCACCCGCACAACGACACGCATCTGGTGGTCGCCAACTGCCTCTCGGCCGTGCTGGCAGGCTGCGCGGCCATCAACGGCACCCTGCTGGGCAAGGGCGAGCGCACCGGCAACGCGCCGCTGGAAGGCGTGCTGCTGCACCTGCTCGGCCTGAATCTGCTGCCCGGCCAGCCCGATTACCACGCCCTCAATGCGCTGGCGGACCTGTACGAACGGCTGGGCCAGGGCGTGCCCGCCAAGTACCCCCTCTATGGCCGCGACGCCCACCGCACCCGCGCGGGCATCCATGCCGACGGGCTGAACAAGTTCTGGCCGATGTACGCCCCCTTCGACGTGCCGCGCCTGCTGGGGCGACCCCTGGACCTCAGCCTCACCAAGGACAGCGGCCTGGCGGGTCTGATCTTCCTGATCAGAGGACATACGGGCGTCGAGCTGCCCAAGACCCACCCCGGCCTGCGCGCCCTGCACGAGGAACTGACCGCCGAATTCGACGCGGGCCGCCAGACCGCCATCGAGTGGGAGGAAATCGCGGACCGCGCCGTTGCCCTGGGCTGAGTTCGGTCTGAAGGGGCCACGTGTTAGCCTCCGGCATGAATCCCGACCGCTACCGCGTGGCCCCTGGGCAGGCCGTTCACCTCAAGGACTGGGCGACCGACGACAACGGCGGCCTCAGCAAGGAAGAAGGTCAGGCCCGCCTGCCCGGCCTGCTGACCCGCCTCGCCGATCTTCAGGAACGCCTGTACGCCGAGGGCCAGCAGGCGCTCCTGATGGTCCTGCAAGCACGCGACGCGGGCGGCAAGGACGGCACCGTCAAGAAGGTGGTCGGGGCCTTTAACCCCAACGGCGTGCAGGTCAGCAACTTCAAGGTGCCCACCGAGGAGGAACGCGCCCACGATTTCCTGTGGCGCATCCACGCCCGTGCCCCCCGCCACGGCATGGTGGGGGTGTTCAACCGCAGCCAGTACGAGGACGTTCTGGTCACGCGCATCCACGGCCTGATTGACGACCAGGAGGCGGAACGCCGCCTGCAACATATCCGTGCCTTCGAGTCGCTGCTCACCGATTCGGGCACCCGCATCGTCAAGTTCTACCTGCACATCAGCCCCGAGGAGCAGAAGGCGCGGCTTCAGGCCCGACTGGACAATCCCAGCAAGCACTGGAAATTCAACCCCGGCGATCTGGAGGAACGCGCCCGCTGGGACGACTACACCCAGGCCTACGAGGCCGCCCTGACCACCAGCACTGCAGCCTCCCCCTGGTACGTGATTCCCGCGGATCGCAAGTGGTTTCGCAACCTCCTGATCAGCCAAATTCTGGTCGACACCCTGGAAGACATGAACCCGCAGTACCCTGCACCGACGTTCGATGCTGCCAGCATCACCATCCAGTAACAGCCCACAAAAAAGCCCCCACCTGTAGAGGGTGGGGGGTGAGGAATGGAGCGGGAGACGAGATTCGAACTCGCGACATCTACCTTGGCAAGGTAGTGCTCTACCAGCTGAGCTACTCCCGCACAGTGTTGTGCAGAGAAAGGGAAAAACCCCCGCGCTGACCGACTTT